>CAYNZS010000026.1:1933-24631 GCA_964401695.1 uncultured Nitrospirales bacterium | reverse complement strand
CGTTTGAAGTAGGCTTCATGCCCACACTATACCACCGTAGGTATGATAAATTAAAGTGCTCTAGCTCCGCAAGCGGCGCGCTGACCGGATTCGAGAAATGCCGAGCCCCCTGCTGTCCGTCTGGGACAGCGGGGGGTTGTTGTTATGTAGGCCGGATCGGCTGTCGAACTCTCCATTACGGCGCGGTCTTGCGATACTATATGGGTGGAGAGGATTGCCGCCCATGTCCGAGCGAAAGATCGACGACGCGATTCCGGCCGCTAGCCGAAGGGCCTCGCTTTACCTAAGCGCTTTTGCGGGGGCGCAGGCGTGATGATCTACGAATTCGTTGCGATTCGGGTCATGCAACGTTTCTACGGCGGCACATTGGATGTGTGGGCGGCCGAGATTTCCGTCTGCTTGGCGGGGCTGGCCGTTGGCTACTACGCGGGCGAACGATTGGCCGACCGTTTTCAATCCTTCGCCATCATGCATCTCGGCTTGGTGCTGGGAGGCGCCTCGGGCTTCTTCATCGAGAGCGTCATCGTCAGCATAAGCTAGAACGCATTGCTCGAGATTGACTTCGCCATGCAGTGGCATCCGCTCGCCGCGGCGGCCGTGTCGACCTTTTTGCCACTTTTGCTCCTGGGAACGGTGCTGCTCCAAGCGATTCGATCGGCCGCGAAAGAGATCGGTACGGTAGGCGCTTCGGCCGGTCGAGTGAGCGCGCTCTCGACTGTGGGTAGCATCGCCTGTGTTCTCCTCACGGTCATGTATCTATTCGGCAAGTTGGGGGTGCTGAATACGCTCTACGCCACGTCGGGCGCCCTTGTCGTTATCGGAGTGCTCGGAATCGTTTCTTGCCGGAAGGCGGGGATTGGCGCGGCCGCTGCATTTGTCCTCGCCTTTCAGTTTTCCGCGGACGCCCAGGAAAGGCTTATGGGCAGACGGTGTACGAGATGTACAGCGCGCCTATCACCACATCATCGTTCGCGACGTCGGGGGGGCGTGCGCGCTGTTGTTCGACGAGGCGGTCGAGAGCACGATGGATTTGCGCGATCCCCAGCAAGGGGGATTCGACTACACCGGGTATTTCCACGTGGCCAAGCTGCTCAATCCGCCAATGAGCAAGGCATTCTTCATAGACTTGGGAGGCGGTACGGGGCCGAAAAGTTTTTTTCGCAACTATCCCGACATGCAAATCGAAGTGGCGGAGTTGGATCCCGCCGTGCAACGGGTAGCGCACCGGTATTTCTTTCTGCCGAAGGACCGGCGCTGGCGGGGAAGGCGTGGCCGGCAGGGCCTTTTCTTGAACACCCGTTGTCCGCGAGAGAAATGGCCGATTGGGGAGACGGTATGGACTCCGAATTCCTCGCTGGATTGCGTGGGTTCGCTCGGGCGCTTCCCACGGATTACGAGCGTGCCCCGCGCTGGGATTGTTTTGACGGATGATCGCGCAGCCACGGATCTCGCGTACCGTAGGCGGTAGCGTTGAGATATCCGGGTTAACCATTGCTCTCTGACGTACTGCCGCTACGTGGAATGAGAATCCGATCATCCCGTGCCCGGCGCAGGCATGGTTTCTTCGGCGCCTGTGCACCCAAAAAACCATGCCTGTTTTCGCGATCCTTATCGCGTGGCTACATGAACTTCTTGGCCCGCTTGATCAGCTTGGCGACTCCCTTCGCAGTCGGATCCTTCGGATGTCCGGGATGAATGATCTTCGCCGTGCACTTCTCTGCCGCGCGGACGATGTCCTTGAAGGTTCCGCCCTTCGGGTCTTTAACGTACGCCTTCTTCTTGTCGTCGTAGGCGAATATCTTCGGGTTCAAGTCGATGCACTCGTCACAACTGGTGCATTCGATTGAGTCAATCCATGCCGCGACGAATTCACCTGCCGCATCGCCGTTGCCGCCGCCGGCGGTGTCCGCGGCGGCATCCACGGCGGGCTCCACCGCGACAGCCTTAGGCTCGGCGGCCGATTCAGGCGCAAGGGCCGCGGGCGGCGGCGAGGGTTGCGCTGACGATGTTGTGGCTACCTCGACGGCCTCGGTCACTTGGGCAACTTCTGTCGCTTTTGGCGCAGACATTTCACCTTTGAGAAGCGATGCCAGGCCAGCGGTGACGTCGCCGCCATTACTTCCGCCATTCGCGCCAGCGGTGACGAGCACCTTTAGGCCGCCGGCGATGTCTTTGACGACTTGCGCCCGCGTGGCTTCTTCGAGGGTAACGATATCCACTCCGCCTGCGTCATCCGCCGCGCCATCGAGACTCGACAAGCCAGCCGTTTCGCGAAGCGTGAGCCAGAAGTCGCGCCGTTCCTCCGTGGCTTCAATGACGGGAGCCGCGGGAATCGCGCGAATAAGATGATTCTCGGCGTCCACGGCCCAGACGAAGGGCGTAATGTCTTCGCGGTCGTCTTCTTCGAGTTCGATGTACTCCGCAATCTCCACCATATCGTCATCCCAAGACTCGGGCGGCGCGGTGTTGAACTGCTTTCGGAACCGGGCCTCGGTCAGGGCGAAGTCGGCGAACGTGAGCGGCAGCTCCATCGACTCGTTCGCGCCTTCCTCGGTAAGGTAATTGAGGGTGTACGTCTGCCAGAGGTCGTCGACGCCGGGGTTGCCCTCGAGATCGAAGCGCTCGGAAGGAGTTGCCCCTTCCTCGGGGTTGTAACGGAACGCCGGGTACGCGCGGGATTCGACGGCTAGCTTGCTCTGTTGTTCGGAGAGTTCGTCTGCGATGCCGTGTTCGGGCTGGCAGGGCGTGTAGATGTTGAAGAGCGCCGGACGCCGCATGTTGAGCCCCTGGATGAATGACTCGATGACGTGGGTCGGGTTAGAGGTCGCGCCTTGGGCCACGTAGGTCGTGCGGTGCGCGGCGCCGATGAGGGCGATATCCTTTCGAGATTCTTCCTTGCCTTTTTGCGCTTTGCCGTACTGGGCCATATCGCTTATCTGCCCGGTGAATCCGGAGGTACAGGCTTGGCCGCCGGTGTTCGAATAGACTTGCGTGTCGAGCACCAGTGCTTTGATTGGCTTGCCGGACATCATCATCCGCGACAGGTTCTGGAAGCCGATGTCATACATCGCGCCGTCGCCACCGACCGCGACAACCGGCGGACAGAGCAGGAACTCTTCTTCGCTGAACTGCTGCCAGTCGAAGTAGGTGAAGAATTCTTTGTCCTTCTCCTCGTCATACTTTCCTTCGAGTTCCAGTTCGGCGATCCGTATAGCTTTGAATCCTTCAGCCATCTTCGCCATATGGCCTTCGAATATGCCCATGGCGACCGAGGGCGCGTCTTGGAACAGATGGCTGACCCAGGGGAAGGGGTAAGGGTTGTAGGGGTACGTCGAGCCCCAGACTGAAGTGCAGCCGGTGGCGTTGACCATGCCCAGGCTCGAGCGCCCTTGTTTGTTCAGGCCGGTGGTGTACTGCCATTTCAAATGCTTGAGTTGCGCGAGCAACTGGCTGGAGCTTTCGAGCCAGGTTACGTCGAGCGAGGGCGAAGGGCTTTGGTTGTAGAGCGTGGTGAAAAGGCTCGATACCGTCAGATCGCCGTCTTTCGATTGTCCTAGTACCCGGTCAATCGCGTCGGTGTCGGAGAGGTCCATGTGCGAAATCAGCTTGAGATGGAGGTCTTTTTCGTATCGGTCGGTCAGGTCATCCAGGCGCTCCACATGTTTCTTCACGCGGGGCTGCATCAGAGCTTCCATGGTCGAAACGAAGAGGTGGACCACGGTCTTCTCGCCGCAACCTGGGCAGGCACCATCGCCTCCAATCATGGCCATGTAGTTCTGCTTGTCGAGCAGCAGCGTTTCGAGCGCACCGACGCATTCGTCGAGGTCGTCAATCCGGACGAATTCGGGCGAAGTCGTGGGCAGCGCTTCCCAGAAATTCCACTGGCGGCGCAACCCGCCAACGCTCTCGTCGGTCTGCGGAATGATCTCGAAGGCTTTATCACCGCAAATGTGGACACATTCCATGCAGCCTTTGCAGGCGTAAGGGTTGACCGTGATCGACATCAATCCGCCTCCGCCCTTGGCCTCGTTCTCCTTAACCGTGTAGTAGGGCTTGGTTATGGCAAACTGAAAGTCGCCGATGGCGTCGCGGAACAGGCGGAAGTCTTTCTCCAGGACCCCTTGCTTGACGGCGCCGAGTTCCGCTTCTTCGATGCAGCGGGCGATCGCGTTCGTCAGCAGGGCCAGCACATCGGCGGACTCCCCCTCTTCTTCAATGGATCCGCGCATGATTTCTTCTAGCTTTGGCATGTACCCGCGCAGATGGCCGATCGCGTGGCCCCGTTCTTCGGCGCATTGAAATGCCGCGTCGAATACTTCGCTGAAGGTGTTGACCAACCCAGGGAGAGCGCAGTCTGGACAGATGGTGTAGCAATCGCCGCAGCCCGTGCACTTCTCCGAGACCCACACCGGCTGTTCCATGCGGATTTGGGTCATGTCCCGAAACATGCCAGTCGCGGCCGGCATCAGGTTCAGGCCGATAAACGGATCGACCGGAATCTCATCGCCCAGTCCGTTCTGATAGAGGCTTCCGGTGCGTTCCCAAAAGCCGCGCACATCGCTTGTGTCCGCATCGCCCGCGGGGCGATTCGCGAGAAGAACCGGCAGGCCCGAATCGCCGTTTGAGCTTTCGTCGGCATTCTCAATGACAATCGTCTGGTGAATTTCTTTGACTTCGTCAAAGCCGCGCCGGACTACACGCAGGTTGTCGTCGACCGTCCGCTGCCCCTTGCTGCCGAACTTTTCGGTGAGCTGGGCCTCGATCGATTGGAACAGAGTCTCCTCGCTAAGCCCCGCGCTTTGCATGACGGTCGAGGCCGCGAAGAAGGCACCCTGAAACGCGATGCCCTGCATGCGGAACTGCAGCTCGGGGTTCGTGGCTTCCTCCCGCGCGACCTTAAACGCGTCCAGATAGAAAACCAGAATCTCCTGATCAATGATTGCGCGCTGGTACTTCGCCGGGATGCTCTTCCAGAAATCCTCTTCGGAGGTCTTATCGCTCTGGATGATGAACGCGCCGCCCTTTTTCAGCCCCGCCAGAGGATTCGAGTGGCTGAATACATTGGGATCGGGCGAAAGCACGGCATCCACATGGAAATACTGGCAGTTGACCCGGATGGGCTCGGGGGCCGCCGAAAGGAAGTAGGTCGTCGGCTGCCCCTTCTTCTCCGAGCCGTAGCGCGGATTCGCCTTGACGTGATATCCGAGGAGATCGAACAGAGTCATGGCTAGGTTCTTGCCGGTCGTGATCGCGCCCCAGCCGCCAACCGAATGCATCCGTACCGTGATGCTGCCCTCCGGCATCAGCGACGGGTTTTCGCTCCCATGCACCGCGAGATCTTTCACGGAAGGATAGGCCTCAAGGATTTCCTTCTGATACGCCTCCTGCGTGGGGGTATACGCTTCGTCGCGAACGAAATCGATGGAGACGTAGAAGAACTTCTTTTTGGGCCCATCGTCGGTCATATTTTCCACAGCGCCGATGATCGCTTCGGGCTGCAAGTCGCGGCTGCCGAGCCCGAAGCAACCCGAATAGATCGGCGGGGCGTTTTTCAAAGAGGCGTAACTGGCGTAACCAGGATAAGGCGGGGCGCTGTCCGCCGCTATGCCGTTCTCGATGCACTTGCTCATGGTGGCGCGCAACTCACGCACGAGCGGCAAGTCTTCGGCCAGCGGCTGGTCGGTGCGCTCGAGCACCGTGACGCCCTTGCGGCCCCTGAACAGACCGCCAATCAGATCACTCGGGAAAGGCCGGAACATAACCATGTCCACTACGCCCACTTTAATGCCGCGCGTTTCGCGCAGGAAATCGGTCGCGGCTCGGGCCGTGTTCACGACGCTGCCCTGCCCGACGATTAGATACTCGGCGTCTTCGCAGCGGTAGGTGAGCACCCGTTTGTACTCGCGCCCAGTCAGGGCCGCAAACTCCGCCATGCACTGGTCGGTGATATCCTGGACATGGTCAAAGAAGAACGGCCGTTGCGCGGCTACGCTCTGCATGTACGAATCCTGGTTCTGCACCGAGCCGAAGGTAACCGGATTGTCGACGTCCCACAGCTCGGGAATCCGGCGGCGTTGGTCTCCAAAGAGCATCCGCTGCGCGGGCGTGGGCGTCTCGATAATGTCGCTGGGATGCCCGAGATACTCATTGATGAGTTCGCGCTCGGGAAGCATGAGCGACTCGATCAGGTGGGTCGTCAGAAATCCGTCCTGCGCGACGACAGCCGGGTTTAGCGACAATTCGGCGATCCGGTGCGCAATGATATTGAGGTCGCAGACTTCCTGCGCGCCCATTCCGAAGAGCTGGAAGAAGCCCGTGTCATCCACGGCGTGGTAATCGTCGTGGCCCGCGTGGACATTCAGGCTCGACTTCGTCATCGCGCGGCAACCCATGTTCAGCACGTAGGTCAGCCGCTTGCCGGCCGCGGCGTACAGCGATTCGTGCATGTACGCGATGCCCTGGCCCGAGGAAAAGTTCGCCGCGCGCAGGCCGCTCATCGACAACCCGGCCGTGACTCCCGCCGCGGCGTGTTCGCCTTCGGGTTCGATAAAGATCAGGGGCCGGCCCGACACGTTGACGTGGCCCTTGGCTGTTTCCTCAGCCCAGTACTCGCCCATCTGGGTGGACGGCGTTATGGGATAGGCGCCCGCCCCATCGGTCGATTCGCGCTCGCACATGATGACGGCGGTGTTGCCGTCCATCGCCTGACGAGTGCCTGGATACTTGGGTAACTTAGGCACCTGCTCCATAACTCCTCCTGCTGCTATACTATTAATATAAGCTGTGGTTGAATTCTGAAAACTGCCCGGTATTCTACACGATTTCGGAGGCCGGTGCTAGCGCGAAGATTCGGGGAGGCGCGGGGCGGTGTTCCGAAGTTTGGCTAGTCGCACTTTTTTCTTTTCTTGACCAGGCGAGCAAAAGCGTGATAGCATTAAGCGCGTGCGTGGCGGGCCTGTGATTGTTGCCCGGCAGTGTCTCGGCGGCCGCCGATGACTCCGGCGCGGGCTTCCGGCTTGGCCATCAAGAACGTGCGCCAAAGCCAACCCAATCATAACACATATCAAGAGCAAGCATTGTCCGGTGGGCAGAAAATCTCGTCGCCTGCCACAGGAGGTAGCGACCGTGGCGACTCCAGAAACTCGACGGCGGGAACCGTTGGACTTGTCCGATGCCAAGGTGCCCAGGGGGCAGATCTACGTGTTGCCGCAGCGCTGCAAGGGCTGCGACTTCTGCGTCACGTTCTGCCCGGTGGATGTTCTCGTCATGTCCGAAGATATCAACGCCAAGGGCTACCACTTTCCCATCGTTGCCTCCGGCAAAGAGGAGTCATGCACCCACTGCCGCTTTTGCGATTTTGTCTGCCCGGAAATGGCTATCTACACAGAAGACCTGAATGCTCACGAAAGCGAGGCGTCCGTTGAATCCGACTAGTGTTGCTACGGAAGAGGGTACCGTTCAATACGAGCCCAGAGTGCTGACGGGAGAGCATTTCCTGGTGGGCGACCATGCCTGCGCCGAAGGTGCGCTTGCGGCGGGGCTCGATTTCTTTGCGGGCTATCCCATCACGCCCTCAACCGAGGTCTGTGAGCACCTGGCCGAACGGCTACCCGAAGTGGGTGCCAAGTTCGTTCAAATGGAGGATGAACTCGCGAGCATGGCCGCGATTATCGGGGCCTCCGTAGCGGGTGCGCGTTCGCTCACGGCGACATCGGGGCCCGGCCTTTCGCTCATGATGGAAAACATCGGGCTGGCCGCGATGATGGAAGTGCCCTGCGTGATCGTCGACGTCATGCGCGCGTCGCCGTCCACCGGACTGCCCACTTCCGTCGGGCAAGCCGACGTGCTTCAGATCCGATGGGGATCGCACGGAGACTATGGCGTCGTTGCCTACGCGCCCGCGAGCCCTCAAGAATGCTTCGACCTCACGATTCAGGCCCTCAACACCGCCGACGAGTACCGCGTGCCAACTTTCATCATGATGGATGAGATTGTCGGCCACATGACCGAGCGCGTCGTGATTCCGGCGGCGGAGGAAATTCCCCGCGTCAACCGCGCGCTGCCAGTTCAACTCCCCGGCGAGTCGCCCTTCTTGCCGTATAGGCCCAACGATAACATGGTGCCGCCAATCGCGCACGCGGGCGACGGCTACCGTGTGCATATGACGGGCCTCACGCACGACGAGCAGGGCTATCCGAATCTCACCCCCGAACACCATGACCAGCTCACCCGCCGTCTGGTGGACAAAGTGCGCCTGAACGCAGACGACATTGTGATGTTCGAGGAGCAACTGCTCGAGGACGCCGAGACGGTCGTCATCAGCTTTGGATGTACCTCGCGTTCGGCCCGCCACGCGGTCCGCCTGGCGCGGGAGCGCGGAATCAAGGCCGGCTTGCTGAGGCTTATCACGCTCTGGCCCTTCCCGGAAAGGCGAATCGAACAACTGCTTGAAGGGGGAGCCGTCAAGGAATTCCTAGTCCCTGAAATCAATCTGGGGCAGATGCGGCGCGAAGTCGAAAGGCTTACACAGCTGCCCGTGAAACGTTTGAATCATTCGGGTGGAATCATCATCACTCCGGAAACTATCATCGAGGCCATGGAACAATGAACGAAAACGCAACTGGTGGAGAAATAAGAGTAGACGAGCATCCCTCCGACGAGATGCTGCGGGCGGACCGCTTGCCTCACATCCTGTGTCCAGGATGCGGTATTGGATCCGCAATGCACTCCCTGACGGAGGCGATCACGGAATCCGAAACCGACCGAGACAAGCATGTGTGCGTTTCGGGAATCGGGTGCAGCGGCCGCGTGGCAGGATACGTAGATGTCGATTCCTACCACACCACGCACGGGCGGGCCATTCCCTTCGCGGTTGGCGTTGCCGTGCAGAATCCCGAGTTGTGCGTGACCGTCGTCAGTGGCGACGGCGACCTCGCCGCTATCGGCGGCAACCACTTGATCCATGCCGCGCGCAAGAATGTCGATATGAACATCATTTGCATCAACAATTTCAATTACGGCATGACCGGTGGCCAGGCCGGCCCCACGACGCCGATTCAATCGAAATCGACTACGACGCCGCTGGGCGTTGTGGATCGCCCCTTCAACCTTCCCTATCTGGCTCATGCCGTGGGCGCGCCCTTTGTTTCACGCTGGTCAACAATACATGTGCGCCAGTTGAAGCAAACGATGCTGCGCGCGATGGCCAAGCCGGGATTCTGTTTTATCGAAGTCATCTCGCCGTGTCCGACCAATTATGGCAAGTCCAATGGCATCGGAAGTGGCCTTCAGGAGATGGAGCGCTACCGGACGCAGTGCGTGGTAGACCACGATGCCAACCTGGCCGACATCGATATCGACCTGAGCAAGGATGACAGCCAGATTGTGGTGGGGGATTTCGTCAACGTAGAACGACCGCACTTCGAGCCCGTGATGGCGCACGCCGCAGCTCCGGCCGTTTAACCGGCGCAAAGAGTGGCATAGCAACAATTAGGAACTAGGAAAGGTGGTGGATCCAAATGGCCATTGGTGAAAATGGTTCCAACGGCGAACTGCAAGTTCGCATTGGGGGATACGGTGGACAGGGGATCGTACTGGCCGGCATGCTGCTTGGAAAGGCGGCCAGCCTACACGAGGGCCGAGAGGCTGTCTTTACTCAATCGTATGGGCCCGAGGCCCGGGGCGGCGCGTCGAACGTCGACGTCATCATCTCCGACAAGCCCATCGATTATCCGCTGGTGAGCAACCCAGACATTCTGATGGTGCTGTTTCAGGAGGCCTACTCGAAGTTCCGGCCCGCGATGAAGCCGGAAGGCACCTTGATCGTCGAGAAGGATCTGGTACACCCCGAAGAAAATGGTACCTCATACTGGGCCCTCCCCGCCACTAAAATGGCGGAGGAACTAGGGCGGCGCATCGTGACCAACGTGGTCGCCCTCGGCTATCTCGTGGGCAAGACCGGCGCTGTTGGCCGTGAGGCCGCCGAGGAATCCATTCGGACCACGGTGAAACCGAAAACAATTGAACTGAATCTGAAGGCGTTTGCAGCCGGCTTTGACCGCGCAAAACAGGATGTCCCGGCATGATCGAAAATCTATTGGTTATCGGCGGTGGAGTCGGAGGCGCTACGACCGCCCTAGCCGCCGCAAAGGCTGGCGCGAAAGTTGTTTTGGTCGAAAAACGGGCGATTCTAGGTGGAAAACAAGCGCCCCGGCTTGGCGGAGAAGGCCCCAGCTCTGGGAACGGAGTCGATCTGCCTCGCACAAGTGAACTCATCGAAAACGAGAACATCGAAGTCTTGACCCTATCCGAGGTCGTCGAACTAAGCGGCGAACGGGGCGATTTCAACGTAAGCATCCGCGAGCAAGCGCGGTATATAACCGACGCGTGCACCCAGTGCAACAAGTGCCGCGCGGTCTGCCCGATCACTCTTCCGAACGAGTACGAAGCGGAGTTGAGCTATCGGAAAGCCATCTTCTCTCCGTTAAAGGAGGGCTTTCCCGCGGCCTACGTGATCGATATCGGGCGGTGCTTGAACAGTCCGCCGAACTATCTCCCGTGTCAACGTTGTGTCGAGGTGTGTGAGGACGACTGCATTGTCTTCGACATGCCGCCCGAGCAAGTTCACCAACGAAAAGCCGACGCCGTCGTCGTGGCGGTGGGCTTCGATGTTGCCACGTCGGACAGTTTGAGCCAGTTCGGATACGGAGAACATTCGGACATACTGACCTCGATGGAATTGGAACATCTCCTGGCGCCCTCGGGGCTGACAGGTGGCTACTTGGAGAAACCGTCCAACGAAGAATGCCCCGAGAGCGTACTGATTGCCATTACCGACGCGACCGAGTTGTTGTGGGCCTATTCGGCGAGTCAGATTACCCGCCTCGTAGAACAGGATATCACCGATATTACCGTCGTCTACCACGGCGATTCCAGCAATGGCGCCGCCCACGACGAATTCAAGCAGCACGCGGTCAACGCAGGCGCGAAGCTTATCCGCGGCGACGTTGAAAAGATCGAAGGCGCTGAGAAGGACGCCCTGCGCGCGCAGTACACGGACGGCGCGGACGGCCAGAAGGTCTCCCAGAATTTCGATCTCGTGGTCTTGGCATCGAGTGTGCTGCCCGCCGAGGGCCTGGCCGGACTGGCCGAAACCCTCTCGCTCAATCTTGATGAGAACGGCTTCGTTCATGTGGACGAAGGTTCTCAAGGCCCCGTGACGGCGGCCCGCCCAGGCGTCTACGTGATCGGCGGCGCTTCGGGGCCGTTGAACATCTCCGACACTTTTGCGCGAAGCAAAGCGGTCGCGGCAGTGGCCGTAGAGAACACCGGCGGCAGTAAGCAGGCCAGCGCTGAAGTGGCCGCGGGCGACGGCAAGCCTCTCACCGAGAAAGAACTTCAAGAACGGCTCGAAAAGTTCGTGTGGTCTCTGGTTGAGGCGGGCCGGACGGCGAAAGCCTAAAGGCAAGTTTCCGAGTCCGAAATTCCTGAAGCGCGCCGCCGGAGTGTGGCGCGCTTCTTTCGACTTAAGCCGTGATTCCGGAGCCCCGGGGGCCTCTTTCTCCCAGCGTACCCTCGTCCCGAGTACCGCCGTCTTCCCCCGTGTCCTCGCGCAGCGCACACGCGTCTGACTGCTGTGCGCGGTCCTCGCAGCCGCCGCCCTGGTGGTGGCCGTGACAGTGAACGCCTTCGAGCCTCGAGGGCAGATGTGTTTCGAGATACGCCCACACGCTTACTACTGCCACGAGAATCCCGACGGCGGCAAGGTAGGCGAGCATCGGTTCAACTCCCCTGACCGGCGAAGCCCATGAACGCCAGAGACAGGATGCCCGCCAACATTAGACTCAGGGCCGCGCCCTGGGCCACGCCGGGCACGTCGGCCAACTCAAGCTGTTCGCGCAGCCCCGCCATAATAACCAGAGCGATGGAGAAGCCGGCCCCGGCGCCGAGGGCGTAAATAAGACACTGAAGAAAATTGTATTCCTTGGCGGTCTGAAACAGGGCCAGCCCGAGAATGGCGCAGTTCGTCGTGATCAGGGGCAGATAGATGCCCAAAGTCCTAAACAAGGGAGGGCTGACCTTCTTCATGAACATCTCGACGAGTTGGACCGCGGACGCGATAACGGCGATGTAGCAGATGAGCCGCAGGTATTCCATTTCGAGGCGGACGAGGGCGTTGTTGATGCCGTAGGCGCAGGCCGAGCTAATCAGCATCACGAACATGACGGCAAGCCCCATGCGCAACGCGGTCTCGCGTTTTCCCGATACCCCCAAGAAGGGGCAGATCCCAAGAAAGAGGCTCAGCACAAAGTTATTGACGATACACGCGTTGAGGAAAATACTCGTAAGCGAATCAGACGTCATGGAGCGCTTCCTTCCTCTTTTCCCCGCCCTGTTTCACCCATGCGAAAAGCAAGAGCCACGTTCCCAGAACGAAGAAGCCGCCAGGCGGCAATATCATAATCACCCAGGGCTGAAAGTTTGGACCAAAGATGTCGATTCCGAGGAGCGTTCCGTTTCCCAGGAGTTCGCGGACCGAGCCCATGCAGAGCAAGGCGATGGTAAATCCAAGGCCCATGCCGAGCGTATCCATCAAGGAACTGCGCACGGTGTTTTTCGAGGCGAAGGCCTCGGCCCGGCCCAGAATCATGCAGTTCACAACGATGAGCGAGATGAAGGCTCCCAGGGCGCGGTAGAGTTCGAGGCTGACGGCCTGGATGAGGTAATCCACGATCGTGACAAAGGTGGCGATGATCAAAATGTAGGTCGCAATCCGGACCTGCTTGGGGATGAAGGATTTCAGAAGCGAAACCAGCATGCTCGAACAGATCAAGACAAAGGTCGTGGCGACGCCCATGGCGATGGCGTTCACGACCGAGTTCGTGACGGCAAGCACGGGACACATGCCCAACAGCATGACGAATACGGGGTTCTGACGCCATAGCCCGTTGAGAAACACGTCGGCGTCAGGAGGCGTTTCGCTCCGCCGGGGGTTGGTAGCGCTCATTTCCCACTTCCTTCCAGTTCGAGTTCCGCGCGATGCTCGTTGATGAAGGGAACCATGGCCTGCGCGCTTGCGCCCAGCATCTTCCCAATGGCTACCGACGATATGGTCGCGCCGGTGATGCCGTCAATCTGCCAGGTATCGGTCTTCGCGCCGTGCTTCACCGTTTCGATAGCGTGAAGCAGCGATTGGCCGCCGGGGTCAACGCGCACGTCCAGGGCCGCAAAATTGGCGAGGAACTCGGGAGATTTCGCGATCTTGTCTCCAAGTCCAGGGGTCTCCTTGCTCTCGAGGACCGTCATGCCCGTTAGAATCTGTTGATCCGGCGAGTAGCCATAGAGGATTCGGATGATGTGCTGGTAGCCCTGTCCCTCCGCTTCCAGCGCGACTCCTGCCAGGGTGCCGTCCTCGTTGTAACCCGCGTAGGCCTTCGGCCCGCCAAAGCGGTTCCCATCCGCTGCCATCCGCTTCAGTCCCTCGGGAAGCACCGAGAAAGTGACGCTCGTCGTCGCGCCAGGGAGCACCTCGAACACGGCGCGCTCAAGGGCGCGCTGCTTGTTCTCCGCGATGCGGGGCTCCGTGGCCTGAACCACAAGCACAATGAGAAACCCAGAAAACATCGCCACCAGGGCCAGCGTCCGGATCAGCTTGAAGCTCTCGACCGGCGGAGCGGTGTGTTCGACTTGTTCGGCGAGGTTCACGGGCTAGCCCCCTCCTTCCCAGTTGCGCCGAAGACCTTTGGCTGGGTAAGGCTGTCGATAATGGGCGTAATGGCATTGCCCAGCAAGATGGCATACATGACGCCCTCGGGCAGGCCGCCTTTGAGGCGAATGATCACCGTCAGAAATCCGATAAAGAGGCCGTAAATCCACAGCCCGATGGGCGTCACGGGCGATCCCACCATGTCCGAAGCCATGAACATGGCTCCGAGAATGAGGCCACCTGAAAACAAGATGAAGAAAGGACTGGGATAGGCCGCGGAATCCAAGACATAGAACAGCGAGCCCGTGCAGAACGCGCCGAGGAGCATGGCGGCCGGGATGCGCCAGTTCATCATGTTACGGAAGATAAGATAGGCCCCGCAGGCCAGGATGAGCAAGGCCGACGTTTCGCCGGTGGACCCCGCGGTGGCGCCGGTAAACAGCGGCACGATGCCCGTCACCGTCTGATCGAATTTTTGCAGCGCAAGGGGCGTCGCTCCCGTGAAACCGTCCATTGGCAACGAGGCCGTCCACTCGGCCATCGAGGAAGGGTTCACGACCATGAAGGGCTGCGCCAGTGACGAGGGGGCGAGTTGCGAGAAGCGCCCCGTGGCGAAGGGAGGCGTCCATGTCGTGATAGCGACGGGAAAGGCGGCCTGCAAGAACGCGCGGCCGACTAGGGCCGGATTGAAGACGTTGAACCCGATGCCGCCGAAGAGGGCCTTCCCCAAGGCGACGGACACCACCGATCCCACGGCGGCCATCCACAGTGGAAACCCGGGCGGAAGAGTTAGCGCAAGCAGGATTCCGGTAATGACTACGCTGTAGTCGCCCACGCTGGTCGCACGTCCCGCCATACGGCACACAGCGTGTTCGGCGACCAGGGATGTCGAGACGCAAACCGCGATAAGGCAGAGCGCGCTGAGTCCAAATTGAAACACGGCGAACAAGGCCACGGGGCACAGGGCGTAGACGACATTGAGCATGATCCGGTCGACGGGGACCAGGCCGCCGGCGTGCGGCGACGTATGCAGGTCGACTATCGGCAGTACGACACTCATGTCCGGACCTCCATCTCTCGGTTGGTCGCCTTTGCGACGCGGAAGAGTTGGACCAAGGGGATGCGCGAAGGGCAAACGTAACTGCAGCACCCGCATTCGAAACAGGCTTTCAAGTTAAATTCTTCATCCATGACCGCATAGCGGCCTTTGCGCGCCAGTAGGCCCAAGCGCGAAGGATTGAGACGCATCGGACACACATCCACGCATTGGCCGCACTTGATGCAGGGATAGACCCGCGAGGAGGGTGCGGCCGTCCCGTTGCGCGACAGAACGAGGATGCCCGAGATGCCCTTAGTGGTGGGCACGTTCAGATCCCCAACAGCGGCGCCCATCATGGGCCCGCCAAGGATGACCTCGCTGACATCATCCAACGCGCCGGCCTGCTTGAGGGCGAAGCGAAGCGGTGTGCCTAGCGCCATCAGATAGTTTCCCGGCTCCTTCACTCCAGGCCCCGTGATCGTCACGACCCGCTCGATAAGGCCCTGCTGGCGCGGCAATAGATCCCCGATCTGGGCCAGCGTCGCAACGTTAAACACCGCGGCGCCCACGTCAGCGGGAAGCCCCCCAGGCGGGATCTCGCGGCCGAGGAGGGCTTTGACGAGCATCTTCTCGGCCCCCTGCGGGTACTTTACGGGCAGCACGTCCACCGCAATGCCGTCCTCGCCGCGCAACGCCGCCTTCATGACCTTCGCCGCGTCCCGCTTATTTTCCTCGATGCCTACGACGACCCGCTGCGTCCCAAGCGCCCTCGCGACGATCCGGATCCCCGCGAGGACATCCCTGGGGCGTTCCAGCATGACGCGGTGATCGGTGGTCAGATAGGGCTCGCATTCGCAGCCGTTGACGATAACCGTGTCCACCGATTTTCCTTCGGGCACGGCGAGTTTTACGTGAGTGGGAAATGCCGCTCCACCCAGGCCCACCACGCCGGTGTCCTGAACGGCCTTGACCAGGTCCTCGGGTGACATGGACTCGATGTCGCGGGGCCCGCCGTAGAGAATTTGCTGGTCGGCGGCCATGTGCGACTTGATGTGGATGGCCTGCGTTTGCCCGCCTTGGGCATTGGGCACCAGCGCAATGCGGTCCACCACGCCGGTAACGGGCGCATGCATGGGAACGGAAACAAATGCGCCGGCTTTGGCGATGGGTTCGCCGCGCACGACTTCCTGGCCTTCGTCCACGAGCGAAACGGCTGGCGCGCCGATATGCTGGGAAAGGGGAATGACGAGTTCGGGCGCAAAAGGCAGCCGGCGAATGCCTTTGCCTTCTGTCGATTCCTTGCATTCGGAAGGATGAACGCCGCCTGCAAAGCGACTGGTTCCCCAGGAATGTAGAAGCTCATCAAACATCTCTTACCCCACCTCTGCCGTTTCGTAAACTAACCACGCGCCGTTCTGCCCGCATGGCGCTAGCGGTCGAATCTACATGAATTTTTCCGCCCGCTTGATAAGCTTGGCTATGCCTTTCGCGCTGCGGTCGGCCGGATATCCGGGATGAATGACCTTCGCGGTGCATTTCTCCGCGGCCCGAACGATATCCTTGTATGGCCCTCCCCCCGGATCTTTCACATAGGCCAGCTTCTTGTCGTTGTATGCGAATATCTTTCCGTTCAGGTCCATGCATTCATCGCAAGCCGTGCACTTGTCCGAGTCGATCCAGGGGGTAAGGTAGCCCTCTCCCGAATCCGAGCCATTGCCTCCCGCGGCGGGCGCCTTTGTTTCGGGCGCGGCGGGGGCCTGAGCAACCTGCGCGGTGGGCGCGGCTTCCGCTTGCGCTGCTTCCGAAGATTCGGCCACCAAAGCCACAGCGGAAGAAGTTTCTTCGAGAAAGCGGGCCGCGGTATACGTGCCGCCGCCATTCGCCACGACTTTTTTCAGGCCACTCGCGATTTCCTTGACGGTTTGGCGGCGCGCGGCTTCTTCGACCTGTTGGATATCGACAACATTCCGCTCGCCGGAGATCTCGCGAAGCGTCAGCCAGAAGTCTCGCCGTTCCTCGGTCGCATGAACCAAGGGCTCCGCCGGTATGACATGGACCAGGCGATTCTTCGCGTTCACGGCCCAGATAAATGGGATCGCTCCGGCGCGTTCGCCGGATTCGAGCCTGATGTATTCGGCGAGGGGGAGCATGTCATCGGTCCAGGCTTCGGGCGGGACCTGCTTGAACTGCTTGCGGAACCGCGCTTCGGTCAGGGCGAAATCGGCGAAAGTGAGCGGCAGTTCCATCGATTCCTTATCGCCCGTTTCGGTGACATAATCGAGAGTGTACGTGGGCCAGAGATCGTCGATGCCGGGATTGCCTTCCAACGTGAGGCATTCGGAAGGCGTGGCGCCTTCCTCGGGGTTGTACCGGAACAAGGGATAGGCCCGCGATTCGACCGCGAGTTTGCTCTGCTGGATCGCGACGTCGTCGGCAATGCCGTGTTCCGGCGGGCATGGGCTATAGATGTTAAACAGGGCAGGTCGGCACAGATTAAGCCCCTCGATGAACGATTCGATGAGATGGGTCGCGCTCGATATGGTCCCCTGAGTCACATACGACGTCCGGTGCGCCATCCCGATGAGGGCAATGTCCTTGCGCTCCTCCTCTTTTCCCCGCTGCGCCTTTCCGAATTGGGCCATGTCGCTTATTTGGCCGGTGAACCCGGAGGTACAGGCCTGGCCGCCCGTGTTCGAGTAGACTTGCGTGTCCAAGACAAGCGCCTTGATGGGCTTGCCCGACATCATCATGCGCGAGAGGTTCTGAAACCCAATGTCGTACATGGCCCCGTCGCCTCCCACCGCGACAACGGGCGGGCACAGCAAGAACTCTTCTTCGCTGAACTCCTGCCAATCGAAATAGGTGAAGAACTCCTTATTTTTTTCCGGGTCGTACGTGCCTTTCAATTCGAGTTCCGCCATACGGATCGTCTTGAACCCTTCGGCCATCTTGGCCATATGGCCTTCGAATATACCCATGGCCACGGAGGGCGCGTCCTGAAAGAGGTGGCTTACCCAGGGAAAGGGGTAGGGGTTGTAGGGATAGGTGGAACCCCACACCGAAGTGCAACCCGTCGCGTTGATCATGCCGAGGCTCGAGCGGCCGTTCCCGCTGATCCCCGTCGTGTATTGCCATTTGAGGCTCTTAAGATCAGACAGGATTTGGCTAATCCATTTCAGCCATGTCGAGTCCAGCAACGGCGCGGCGTCTTTGTCGCCCAGCGCGTGAAATAAGCTCGACAAAGTAAGATCCGTGTCCGCCGAAGCATCGACCGCTCTGGCGATGCTCTCCGTGTCCGAAAGGTCCATATCCGCTATGAGTTTGACCCGGACATGTCGCTCGACACGCTCGATGAGATCGTTCAGATAGGCTACGTGCTTCCCGACTCTGGGTTGCATGAGCGCCTCGACCGTCGAGACAAACAGATGGACGGCCGTCTTCTCTCCGCACCCGGGGCACGCCCCGTCGCCCCCGAGCATAGCCATGTAATTCTGCTTGTCGAGGAGGAGGGTTTCGAGCGCCCCGATGCGTTCGCCGAGGTCGTCGATTCGAATAAAATCGGGCGAGGTGGTCGGCAGAGCTTCCCAGAACTCCCATTCCTCCCGCAGATGATCGACCGATTCGGCCGCTTGGGGCACGGCCAGCAAAGCGTTGTCGCCGCAGACCTCGACGCACTCCATGCACCCTTTGCAGGTATAGGGGTTCACCGTAATGGACATCAGGCCGCCCGAGCCCTTTCGCTCATCTTCCTTCACCGTGTAGTAGGGCTTGGTGACCGCGAATTTGAAGTCGCCCAGGGCGTCGGCAAGAAAACTAAGCTCGTTCTCCAGGGCAGTCTTGTCGAGGGCGTCTAAGGCCGATTCGTCGAGCGTCTTGACGATGGCGGCCGTAAGAAGTTCCGTCACGCAGGCCTCTTCGCCCTTCTCGTTGAGGAGGGCGCGCAGCCCCTTTTCCACCACGGGCAGATGTTTCCGCAAGTGCTTGAGTTTGTGGCCCTGTGCTTCGACGCGGCCCACGGCGGTATCAATAATTTCGCGCACCGAATGCACGAGTCCTGGGAGCGCGGAATCGGGGCACACCGTGTAGCAGTCGCCACAGCCCGTGCATTTCTCCGGAGCCCATACCGGGTGTTCCATGCGGATCTGGGTCATATCCCGGAACAAGCCCGTGGCCGCGGGCATGAGGCTCATGCCGATGAAAGGATCGCTCAGGTTGTCGTCGCCCCGTCCGCAAAGATAAAACTCGCCCGTTTGTTCCCAGAACCGGTGGATGTCGGCCGCAGCCGACTCGCTCGACGGCCTGTTTTTCAACAGGACCGGAAGCACGGGATCCTTGCGGAGATTCACGGGGCCGTCTTGAGTAACGGTCTTGTGAGAAATCTCCTTGAGTTCATCGAAGCCCCGGCGCACCACGCGCAGGTTGTCGGCCACCACGCGGCCGCCCTTCGACCCGAACTTGGACAGAAGCTGGCCTTCCACGGCTTCGAAGAGTTGTTCTTCGGTGAGGCTGGCCTTTTCCGTCACGGGCGAGGCCCTGAAAAAAGCGCCCTGGAAGGCGATGCCCTGCATGCGGAACTGCAATTCGGCGTCTGAAGCCTCCTCGCGGGCCACCTTGAAGGCATCGAGATAGAACACGCGGATGTCGTTATCGCAGATGGTCTGTTGGAATCGCGCGGGGATACTGGCCCAGACCTCTTTTTCGCTGGGCAGATCGCTTTGAATAATGAAGATGCCGCCCTTCTTGAGCCCCGCCAGCGGATCGGAGTGGCCAAACACGTTCGGGTCGGGCGAGAGCACCACGTCCACATGGAAATACTGGCAATTGATCCGGATGGGCTCCGGTGCCGCGGAGAGGTAATACGTAGTGGGCTGGCCCTTCTTCTCCGACCCGTAACGCGGATTCGCTTTGATGTGGAATTCGAGCAGGTCGAAAAGGGTCATGGCCAGATTCTTGCCGGTCGTGATAGCGCCCCAGCCGCCTACCGAATGCATTCGAACCGTGATGCTGTTGTCGGGCATGAGGTTCGGATTCTCGCTGCCGCGCACGGCCAGTTCCTTGATGCCAGGATAGCCGTCCTGAATCTGGTCTTGGTAGACTTCCTGTTTGGGCGTGTACGCGGTGTCGTGGACGAAATCCACGGAGAGATAGAAGAACTTCTTCCGCGCGCCGCCCTCGATCATGTTTTCTACCGCGCCAATGATGGCTTCGGGCTGAAGGTCGCGGCTCCCAAGGCCGAAACAGCCCGAGTACAAAGGCGGGACGTCGTCGGCCGATCCGTACGAAACGTATCCGGGATAGGGGCGCGCGTCTTGCTGGACGCCGCCGTTCTCGAGGCACTTGCTGACGAGGGCGCGTACTTCCCGCATGATCGGCAAATCTTCGGCGAGGGGCTGGTCCGTGCGCTCGAGAATGGTTACGCCCTTGCGGCCCTTCAACACCTCGCTCAGCAGGTCACCGGGGAAGGGCCTAAACATCACCAAGTCCACGACACCCACTTTGATACCGCGGGTCTGCCGAAGGTAGTCCGCCACGGCATGGGCCGTGTTGACCACACTGCCCTGGCCCAAGATGAGATACTCAGCCTTGTCGGCGCGGTAGGCCTGAACCCTCCGGTAAGTCCGCCCGGTCAGCTCGGAGTATTCCTCCATGCAGCGGTCGGCGATTTCCTTGACATGGTTAAAGAAGAAGGGCCGTTGCGCGGCCACGCTCTGCATGTACGAATCTTGGTTCTGAACGCTTCCGAAGGTGACCGGGTTGTCCACGTCCCACAATTCGGGGATGCGTCGCCGCGTTTCACCGAAGAGAAGGCGTTGCGCCGCCGTGGGCGTCTCAATCATGTCGTCCGGATGGCCGAGGAATTCTTCGATGAGCTCCCGCTCGGGCAGACGCATCGATTCGATAAGATGTGTCGTGAGAAAGCCATCCTGCGCGACGATGCCCGGCGTCAACGAGAGTTCGGCAATTCGATGGGCGATGATATTGAGGTCACACACTTCTTGCGCGCCCATGCCGAAGACCTGGAAGAAGCCTGTGTCGTCCACCGCATGGTAGTCGTCGTGGCCCGCATGGACGTTCAGACTCGCTTTGGTTATAGCCCGGCAACCCATATTCAGGACGTAGGTCAGGCGCTTGCCGGCCGCCGCGTACAGCGACTCGTGCATGTACGCGATGCCCTGGCCCGAAGAGAAGTTCGTTGCGCGCAGGCCTGCCATCGATAGGCCCGCTGTCACTCCCGCGGCCGCATGTTCGCCCTCGGGTTCAATGAATATCAGCGGACGGCCCGAGACGTTTACGTGCCCCCTAGCCGTCTCCTCCGCCCAGTATTCGCCCATCTGGGTTGAGGGCGTGATGGGGTAGGCGCCCGCGCCATCGGTCGATTCCCGCTCGCACATGATAACGGCCGTATTGCCGTCCAGCGCCTGGCGCGTGCCCGGGTATCTTGATGGATTACTTTCGTCTTTCATGTGTGTCTTTCCATTGCGCCACGCAACCGGCCGCTACTACACAGGGCCAGTCATCTCACGTTTTCACGGGCGCCGCGACCACGCGCAACGCTGTTTTTCGAGTAACCTTTCTTGCGCCCTGGCCCTTGCTTATTTTTCCATCGGGCTCAAGCCAGACGATGGCCCCCGTCGGACAGCGTTCGGTGGGAGCCTTGGAGGCGAGATGATTCTTCGAATAGTCCACCACGGCCAGATTGTCTTCCATGGCAACCAGTTCTCCGGGTGCATCGGCGGCGCAACGCCCGCAAGCATTGCACGCCACTTCGCATTCCGCTTCGGCCTCTTCGCCCATGGCCAGATTCTTGCACGCCACCCAAAGTCGGTGGCTGATAGGATGGAGCGAAAACAATTGCTTAGGGCACACTTCGATGCATGCGTTACAGGCCGTGCACGAGGCCTCGTCCACGATGGGGAGGCCATGAGAGTCTATCGAGATGGCGCCGCAATCACACACATCCTCACAGTCTCCAAGACCCAGACACCCCCACGAACAGCCTTTCCCACCGCCCGAAATTAAGGCCGCGCCGCGGCACGTGTCCAAGCCCTCGTACCGGGCCCGCGTCCACGCCACGTGCGATCCGCCCGCGCAGGCGAGGCGCGCCACCCGCTTCTCCTCGACGCCGGCATCGACGCCCAAGAAGTCCGCGACGGCCTTCACCGTATCGGGCGAACTCACCGTGCATTTTCCGGGCGCCGCCTCTCCTCCGACGACCGCTTCGGCTAAAACGCGGCAGCCGGGCAGGCCACAAGCCCCGCAATTGGTAGCCGGAAGCATTTCTTCGACATCATTAATTCGGGGATCTTCGTAGACGAACAGGCCCAGGTTGGCGACGGCCAATACGGCCGAAAGAAGAAAGCCAAGAAGGACCATGAACAGTCCCGCTATCAACAATTCTCCCATAGTTTCCTCATGGCACGGGCAACTCGAATCTGACTCGAAGGAATGCAGCCGCTCGGTGGGTCGGGAGAGGAAGACTCGCTCTCCGAACGGCAAACCTGACTGTGAATCTGTTTAGGCCATCGTCAATATTATACCAAGATGCGCCCGTTGTTTTCAACGACTGGGCCGCGGCGGCACGGCCCAGCGGCGCTGAAATCCGGAGTTTGGGGCGGCGGGAAACTTGCGGGCAGTAGGACCTTTTCGCTGAACTAGGAGGGGAGAGCCGCGCCGACTTTGCCTGCGTCAAGAACCATATCTACCCATCGTCATTCGCTCCGGTCTCGTCGCGGAACAGAGCGACGAACGCGACAGTGGTGATGAGCGCGATCCCCGCCATGGTGTACCAAAAGCCGGTGTAGCTATGCGGGCCTTCTTCGGGTAAGAAAACTCTGCTCAAAACCGTGAGGAAGGGCGACGATAAGATCGGCCCGACACCGATCAGAATGATCGACACGACTGCCTGAGCGGAATGCCGGATATCCGGAGGAGCGATGCGGTCGGTGTACATGTA
>CAYNZS010000026.1:0-1923 GCA_964401695.1 uncultured Nitrospirales bacterium | reverse complement strand
CGCGACCGCGAAGAAACAGGCGTAGCAGAAGCCGTGAAGCGCCTGGCTGGACACGATGATGGGAATGGGAAGGCCGACAGTCCCGAAGATCGCGTAACGCAGGAAGTAGGCCGAGCCGCCAATCGCGATAGTCGTCCGAAACCCGAGGCGTGCCAGCATGAATCCGAGGGCGGCCATCACGGCGATTTCCGCGAATTGCCCGATGGTCATCGCCGGTCCGATGTAGCTGTCTTGCATGGACAGCACCTCAGAGAAGTACGGTCCGGTCTGGACGAAATAGGCTTGATGGATAATGCTGATGGGCACACAGGCGGCCATCAGCACGGCGAAGGAGGGTTTCCTGAGAAGCCCAAAAGCCTTCAAGAATGCGAGGGGGTCGACGTCTTCCTTGTTGGGCGGTGTGCGCGGAAGCATGAAGCAAAACCCCGCGTAGAGAATGGCGAGCCCACCGGAGAATTTCAACGCATCCACGAGTTTGTGCGTGACGTCGGGGACCTCCGTGCCCTGGAAGAACGGGGGAAGGGCAGAGGGGCTCAAGTCGGTGAGCAACCAGAGCATTGAGAATACCCAACTCGCCGCAATCCAGCCGATGGTTCCCCACACGCGGATGAGCGGAAAGTCTTTGTCCGGATTGTCGATGTTTGCAAAGGTGATCGAGTTCGTCAGCGCCAGGGCCGGTTGGTAAAGAACGCTGTACACCACGGACAGAACTAGCCACATGGTGAAAGACGTTTGGTAGGCTGTCCAGAACTTTACGACGCCGCCCAGCAAGAGCAGCAACGCCAGCAGCTTTTCCGCCGAGATATGCCGGTCCGCGATTTGGCCGCCTATGAACGGCGCGGTCAGGGCGCCGCATGCGCTGGCGGCGCCTAGGATAGTCGCCACCTGCCCTGTCGAAAAGCCCAGGCCGCCGTCTTCGGCGCTGGCTTGGAGGTAGCGCGCGAGAACCGGCAGCCACAGTCCCCACACAGCGTACTGAAAGAACATCATGAACGACAGGCGCGACTTTATGAACCCCATGGAGAACCCCTTCCGTTTTTGCGCGGGAGCGCGGCGCCACTTTCCGATTCGTGGCGAAGCGTTTCGCATCCTAGAGAAAACAGCTTCATTGATCAAATGGCCTACTTTCGCAACGGGGGCCATTGAACGAATTCCCGGTGAGGCGTAGAATAAAACCCGGTTGCACGTTGTAGTATCTGGTGAAAGGAGGATTTTGCCTTCCCAAGCCATAACCGCAAACGAGAACTTGGGATCTTGGATTTTTCGCAAAAAGGAGAAGTTGCCATGGAGAAAATCGGTTATGTCCTCTTAGCCATCGTGGCGCTGTGTGGGCTGGGTGTTGTGATTTACGTTATGGTTGCCGCGTTTCCCTATGGTATCATTGGATTCGTGGGCATCGCCGGCGTTGGCTGCCTGTTCATCAAGCTGTTAGCCGAGCGGCTCTCGAACAAAGAAGACGATTACTACTCAAAAAAAGTCAAGAAATAGAGGGCCTATGATGCTGATGACGACGCAGGACCAGTTCTCCGACCACGAAATTGCCGAAACCTTAGGGCCCGTCCAGGGCAACACGATCCGGGCGCGGCATGTCGGTAAAGATATTCTGGCCAGACTGCGGACCCTCGTGGGCGGCGAAATCACGGAATACACCAAGATGCTGGCCGAATCCCGTGAGCAAGCCAAAGACCGCATGATTGCCGAGGCTAAAACGCTTGGCGCCGACGGCATTGTATGCATTCGCTTCACCACCGCGGCCGTCATGCAGGGCTCCGCGGAACTCCTGGCCTACGGCACAGCCGTGCGCCTAGAACCCAAGAGCTAGCCCGAAGGCGGACTTCGCCATTGGTTGGATTGAAGTGACGCCGGACGAATACCCCACGACCTGTCTTTTGCGCGACACAGCATAGCGGTCGACCGTTTGCT
>CAYNZS010000025.1:0-25157 GCA_964401695.1 uncultured Nitrospirales bacterium | reverse complement strand
TTGGGTTGTGGGCGAAGCCAACCTTAGTATATAAATCCGGGAAGCATCTGAATGAGAGTTCCTCGCCGGAGACTGAGGGAGCTCGACGATGCGCCGGTATCGAAAATCTCCGGTTCGATTTCGTACTTGTGCGCGCTGTGAAACGCTTCCCCAATTCGATACCATGAGTCACGCGGAACAGGCAAGCTCCTAAAAGGAAGCAAGGCCATAAGAGGCTTCGGCGAAAGAACATTGAGAACAAGCGGAAGAAATCGGCCCAGCTTGCAGCCGCTTTCTAACCAACGCTGAGGGGCAACAAGAGATGACAGAAGAAGACCCTAGCATTTCACGACTGAAGCGCCTTCTCCGGAATGCAGGCCGCCGTGCCGGGTTGCTCGCGGCGCTTCTGATCACTTTCTCCCTCGGCTATCTCCTGAGCGAGAACTTGGTGTCCGAGCCCGCAACCCAAGCCGGGGAAAACCATGCCCAGGCGGATCCCGAACCCGATGCCGACGAGGTATGGACGTGTTCAATGCATCCCCAGATTCAGTTGCCGAAGCCCGGTCTCTGCCCACTATGCGAAATGCCTCTGATCCTTCTGGAAGACGGCGGCATGGGAGGCGAGCGCCGCTTTACCACTACCGAAGCCGCAAAAGAACTCATGAAGATCCAGACGAGCGTCGTCGAGAGGCGTTTCGTCCCGGCGAAAATTCGCATGGTGGGCAAGGTGGATTACGACGAGACGAAGCTGGGCTTCATCACGGCATGGGTCTCGGGCCGTCTCGACCGGCTTTACGTGGACTACACCGGCGTCGAGGTCAAGAAGGGCGACCACATGATGCGCCTGTACAGTCCGGAACTGCTTGCGGGTCAGAAACAGCTTCGACTCACCGCGGAAAGGCTCGAGTCTGCTTTCTCCGAAGAAATAGAGTTGAGCACGAAAGCCAATTTGGAGGCGTTGCGCACTAGGCTGCGCCGTTGGGGCTTGACCGACAGCCAGATCGACGAGGCGGAACGGACCGGAATATCGTCGGACCACATCACGGTGTACGCGCCGATGGGGGGCACCGTGATCCACCGGAACGGCCGGGAAGGCATGTCCGTCCAGGAAGGCACGATCATCTACACGATCGCGGATCTGAGCAAGGTGTGGCTTTTGCTTGACGCCTACGAGTCGGATCTGGCGTGGCTTCATTTGGGCCAGGCCGTTGAATTTACCGCGGAAGCCTATCCCGGCGACGTGTTCACGGGAAAGATTACCTTCATAGATCCCGTGCTCGACCCGACGACGCGCACGATCAAGGTGCGTGTGAATGTGCCCAACGAGGATGGACGCCTCAAGCCGGAGATGTTCGCGAGGGCCGTGGTGCGCGCGCAGGTAGCCACGGGTGGGCGCGTCATGGACCCCGGATTAGCTGGCAAATGGATTAGCCCTATGCACCCGGAAATCGTCAAAGACGGACCGGGCGCGTGCGATATTTGTGGCATGGCGCTGGTCAAGGCGGAAGATCTCGGTTACGTGCCCGCTGCATCGGACCCGGAAGACAGGCCCCTGATCATTCCGGCATCGGCCCCCTTGCTGACCGGTACACGCGCCGTCGTCTACGTGGAAGTTCCCGACCAGGAAAAGCCCAGCTACGATGGCCGCGAAATCGTCTTGGGGCCCCGGGCCGGGGATTATTACGTAGTGCGCAGCGGGCTGGCGGAAGGCGAACGCGTCGTCACGAACGGCAACTTCAAGATCGACAGCGCTCTTCAAATCATGGCAAAACCCAGCATGATGACGCCGGAAGGCGCTGGCCAGAAACAGGGCGCGCGGGCGGCCTCGACAAGCGGCGAGACGATTCAGCGAGAGATTCTCCCCAGTCCCGATTCCTTTCGCGCGGCGCTTCGGGCGGTTGTTGGAGTATATGAGAAGCTAATGCTGGCGCTGTCTGATGACGATGCCACCCAAACTTCGGGCTTGGCGGGAGACCTCGCGAAAGCAGTGACAGGCGTGAACGACGACGGCCTCACACCGGAAGCTACTGAACAGTGGGCGCGGCTCGGTTCGCAATTCGAGTCCTCCCTCGACTCCATCGCAGGCACACCTGAGCTGTCGGCTCAACGCGTCGCGTTCGAGGACCTGAGTCTAGCGCTCAGGGAATCGATTGAGACGTTTGGACTCAATTCTGGGCCTCCGGTACAGATCGCCAACTGCTTCATGGCCATGGGCGACCGAGGGGCCGACTGGCTGCAATTCAGTGACTCGATTACGAATCCCTACCTTGGGAAAGCCAGCGGCATGCTCAAGTGTGGCGATCTAAAATTGGAACTTGTCGATGAAGATGGCCACCAGCCTCATGGACAAACTCAATGACCGGTACCCGGGCCTCCGCAGACGCAGCTTCAGACGCTTCGCTATCCCCGATCGACAGAGTGATCCTGTTCTGCCTCAAGAACAAGCTGGTCGTCGCCCTCCTGATCGTTTTCGTTACCGGTTGGGGCGTGAGGGTGGCGCCCTTCGATTGGGATACAGGCTGGTTGCCTAGAGATCCCGTGGCCGTGGACGCCATTCCCGACATCGGCGAGAACCAGCAAATCGTGTTCACGGAGTGGATGGGAAGATCCCCTCAGGATGTCGAAGATCAGATCAGCTATCCGCTAACTGTTTCGCTCCTCGGGATCCCCGGAGTCAGGACAGTCAGAACATTTTCGTTCTTCGGATTCTCGTCCATCTACATCATCTTCACCGACGACATCGACTTCTATTGGTCGCGCAGCCGTGTGCTCGAAAAGCTCAACAGCCTGCCTGCCAACACCTTGCCCGAGGGCGTGGAACCCGCGCTCGGACCGGACGCGACAGCCTTGGGACAAGTCTTCTGGTACACGCTCGAGGGCCGCGATCCGGACGGGAATCCGGCCGGCGGCTGGGATTTGCATGAATTGCGAACGATCCAGGACTGGCAGGTGCGGTACAGCCTGTTGTCCGCTGAAGGCGTGAGCGAGGCGGCGTCCGTTGGTGGCTTCGTACAGGAGTACCAGATCGATGTCGATCCGGACGCCATGCGCGCGAACCGTGTCAGCCTCGACGAAGTGTTTAACGCGGTACGCATGTCCAACGTAGACGTGGGCGCGCGCACAATCGAAGTCAACCGCGTGGAATATATCATCCGTGGCCTCGGCTTCATCAAGACCCTCGAGGACATCGAAGACACGGTCGTCAAAGTCAACGACAATGTTCCGGTATACATCAAAGATGTCGCCAAGATCAGCTTGGGTCCCGCCCTTCGCCGAGGCGCGTTGGACAAGGAAGGGGCCGAGGCGGTCGGTGGCGTCGCGGTCGTTCGCTATGGCGCGAATCCGCTTGGGGTCATCAAAAACATCAAGGCGAAAATTGCCGAAATCGCCCCCGCCCTCCCCAGGAAGGCCATCATCGACGATACCCAGGCAAACCGGCAGGAAGTAACGGAATTCGCCCTCGCCCATGGTTTCGAGGCCTACAAAGGGCCGGGTCTCAACCAAGACGCGTGGCAGGATTGGCTCCGTGGAACGGAGCGTTCGCAGTGGCCGGCCTGGGTAACGATCAGTCAAGTAACGGTCATCCCATTCTACGACCGCACCGGCTTGATCAACGAGACGCTCGGAACGCTGGAATCGGCCATCACCAAAGAGCTTCTTGTGACCATCATCGTTGTGCTTGTCATGGTGATGCATCTGCGCAGTTCGTTCATCATCGGAGGGCTTCTGCCGTTGGCGGTGTTGATGTGCTTCATCGCCATGAAGGCCTTCGGCGTGGATGCCAACATCGTGGCCTTGTCGGGCATCGCCATCGCCATCGGAACCATGGTGGACGTGGGCGTGATCGTCTGCGAAAACATTCTGAGGCGACTCGAGGCGGCCGACGAGGGCGCCGACACCATGGACACCATCTTCAAGGCTACGAGCGAAGTCGGCGGAGCCGTCGTGACCGCCGTGTCAACCACGGTCGTTAGCTTCCTTCCGGTCTTCACCATGATCGCCGCGGAGGGCAAGCTGTTCAAGCCGCTCGCGTTCACAAAAACCTTCGCCCTCATTTCGTCGGTTATCGTATCTCTCGTCATCATCCCACCCCTGGCCCACATCCTTCTGAGCAAACGCGCCGGCTGGATATCCATCAAGAGAGTGGGATTGCTCGCGCTCTCAACGGTAGGCATCGCATCTACCTTATTCGCGCCCTGGTGGTTGGGCGGACTGATCATCCTGTTCGCGGCATACCACTTGGCCGTTGATTTTCTGCCGCACTGGCTTCGGCGAAGCGCCTCTCATGGAGCGAACATCATTGCCATTGCTATCGTCGGTGTGCTCTTGACCCGCGAGTGGACGCCACTGGGGCCGGAAATTGGCGTTGGCAGAAATCTCCTGTTCGTCGCGGGAATCATCGGTAGTTTGCTGGGTTTCTTCGTGGTCTTCCAACGCCTGTACCCAGCCATCCTACAGTGGTGCCTCGTCCACAAGACACCATTCCTTGCCGTAACCAGCGCTCTAATCGTTCTGGGCGGGGCCGTCTGGCTCGGTTTCGACGGCCTATTCGGCTGGGTCCCCTCGGCCGCCCAGAAAGCGGGCCTCCCTTCGGAAGGAATGGACCAAGGGAAAGCATGGAAAGCGGTGGCGGCGAAGTTTCCGGGGCTGGGCAAGGAGTTCATGCCGCCACTGGATGAAGGCTCCTACCTCTACATGCCCACGACGATGCCGCATGCCTCGATCGGCGAAGCCTTGGAAATTGTCAGTTATCAGGACCGGGCTCTCGCCTCGATTCCAGAGATTGAATCCGTCGTTGGCAAGATCGGGCGCGTCGAGAGCCCGCTGGACCCGGCCCCCGTCTCGATGATAGAAACCGTGATCAACTACAAGTCGGAATACGTTTCAGATCCTAGCGGACATCCTATCAACTTCGCTTATGACAGGGAGACGGGAGCGTTTGAGCAGGATGCAGACGGCGAACTAGTCCCGGACCACAGGGGACGGCCCTATCGTCAATGGCGGGATCGCATCCGCTCGGAGAACGATCTGTGGGACGAGATCGTGGCGACGGCGAAGATCCCCGGAACCACTTCGGCCCCGAAGCTTCAGCCCATCGCGGCGCGGATCGTCATGTTGCAGAGCGGTATGCGCGCGCCGATGGGGGTCAAGATCAAGGGGCCCGATTTGGCTACGATCGAGGCGGTAGGCATCGAGATCGAGCGTCTCCTTAAGCAAGTGCCCAGCGTCGAGCCTGCCGCCGTCTTCGCCGACCGCATTGTGGGCAAACCCTATCTCGAAATCGACATCGACCGCAAAGCCATTGCCCGCTATGGCATCCACGTGCGGCAGGTGCAAGATGTGATCGAGGTGGCCGTCGGTGGCCGCCGGATCACGACGACGGTCGAGGGCCGAGAACGCTACCCCGTGCGTGTGCGCTATATGAGGGAGCTGCGCGACCAGATAGAAAGCCTCGAGAAAATCCTGGTCTCGACATCGAACGGCGCTCAGATTCCGCTCGTTCAATTGGCGGAGATCCGCTATCTGCGGGGCCCGCAGGCGATCAAGAGCGAGAACACCTTTCTCGTGGGCTATGTCCTGTTCGACATGAAATCGGGATTCGCCGAAGTCGATGTCGTCGAGGAGTGCCGGCGCTTCCTGCAGGCGAAAATCGAGAGCGGTGAATTCATCATGCCCTCCGGTGTCAGCTACACCTTTGCCGGCAATTACGAGAATCAAGTCCGTTCACAGAAGACTCTTGCCGTCGTCCTGCCAGTGGCGCTCTTTGTCATCTTCATGATTCTATATCTGCAGTTCCGTTCAGCGGCCACCACAACGCTGGTCTTCTCAGGCATCATCGTGGCTTGGGCCGGCGGCTTCATTCTCATCTGGCTCTACGCCCAGCCATGGTTTCTCGATGTGAGCGTCTTCGGCACGAATCTTCGCGACCTCTTCCAGGTTCATCCGATCAATCTCAGCGTCGCTGTTTGGGTCGGATTCCTCGCTCTCTTCGGTATCGCGTCGGACAACGGCGTGGTGATCGCCACCTTCCTCGACCAGAGTTTCAAGGAACGGCGGCCAGCGTCGATCGCCGAGATTCGACAGGCCACTCTGGCCGGAGCGCAGCGCAGAATTCGCCCTTGCCTCATGACGACGGGGACAACTATCCTGGCCCTTATGCCCGTATTGACATCGAGAGGCCGCGGGTCAGATATCATGGTTCCCATGGCCATCCCATCGTTCGGCGGCATGATGGTCGTAGGAATCACGGTACTCCTGGTGCCTGTCCTGTATTCCTGGGTCAAGGAAATACAGTTTAGCTTCACCGGTATCCCGGAAACTTCCCGGCCACAAGACCATTCATAGAAAAACGGCAAACCGTTCCTCCGGAAGGAAATCGACATGTCGACAGTCATAGTCCTGCTTGCATGCGCACTGGCACAACAGGAGATCGAGCCACCGGCATTTTTCGCGGCCAACGAGGAACTGGCGGCGTACCTTGCCGAGGCTGGGGATAACAATCCCGCGCTGCATGTGCGCCACAACGAATGGCTGGCCGCGCTCGAGCGGATTCCGCAGGCCGAATCCCTGGACGACCCCATGTTCACCTACGGCCAGTTTCTGCAATCCGATATGAACCGCGCAAAGTTTACGCTGCTCCAGAAGTTTCCCTGGTTTGGCACGTTGCGCGCCCGCAGAGATACGGCCGCGGCCGAAGCGGAGGCTGCGCTCCATCGCCTCTACTCGATGCGAAACGAAGTCTTCGCCGACGTAAAGAAGGCGTACTTCGAGTACGCGTTCTTGGGTGAGAGCGTCAAGAAAAGCGAAGAGCAAATCGATATGCTGGCGTTCACGGAGGGGGTCGTACGATCCGACTATTCGCTTGCCATGGCCAAGGAAAACGAATTGCTCCGGGTGCAGATTGAACTGTCAACCGTTCAGGATCGGCTCGATGGCCTTAATCAAATTCGGCCGACCCTATCGGCCAAGCTGAGTGAGGCGCTCGGCCGCGTGGCGTCCGAAGTATTCTCCTGGCCGCAAGAAGCCCCCTTACCGCCGGCTCCTCCCCCCACCGACGAGGTTCTGACGGCGATTCGCCGGGGCAATCCCGATTTGAACGCGCTGGACTACCGCATCGAAAGCAGGGCCAACCAGGTGAAACTAGCCCGCATGAAGGGCTACCCCGACTTCACTGTGGGAATCGATTACACCACTGTCAGCGGCTCAAGGAAGATTCGGCCCGACCGCCCCTACCCTTCATCGCTGAACGCCACGCGGCGCCTGCTCTCGGGAACTTCCGCGGGAACGAGCGGGACGGTGATCGACCTCTACTCGGTAGCAAACATGAACGAGCCGATGAGCTACCGGAGCGGTGGACGCGACAATATCATGTTCTCTATAAAGGTAAACGTGCCGGTTTGGCGCAAGCGAATAAGGGCCGGGATCGAGGAATCCAAACTCATGGAGAAAGTGGCGGAGGGCGAGAAGCAGCGAAAGAACCTCTCCCTGGATAGCGCGGCCCACATGGCGTTGTTTGGCATGAAAGACGCCTTGCGGCGCTTCAACTTCTACGAAGACTCCCTGCTACCGAAGGCCCAACAGAGCTATGAGAGCCTGCAGAGCGCCTTCGGAACCGGCGACACCGCCACCGATTTCCTCGACCTGCTCGACAGCATCCGGCTGCTGCTCGACTTCGAACTAGAGCAAATAAGGGCCGCCCGCGACCTGCATATCTCGGCTTCGAAACTCGAACTGATCCTTGGAGGTCCGTGGATTGAAAACGAATCGAAATAGAACCGCGAAGAATTTATGACAGTGTTAGGCGACGTCCGGATTCCGGGAGAACACACTCACACCTTCGGACAAGACAGGAAACAACCAGAGGAGGCTCGCACCTTTATCGTCATCGCGATCACGAGCGCGATGACGGTTGTCGAGATATCGACCGGCATCCTCTTCGGTTCCATGGCGCTCCTGGCAGACGGCATGCATATGGCATCCCATGCCGCTGCGCTGGGAATTAGCGCGTTCGCATACGTATACGCCCGCCGCCGGGCTCTAGATCAGCGTTTCAGTTTCGGTACAGGCAAGGTTAACGCTCTCGGCGGATTCACCGGCGCGATCTTACTGGCCCTATTTGCCCTAATGATAGCGTGGGAAAGCGTGGGCCGGATGATCTCCCCTGTCGAAATCGCATTCCGTTCGATCAGGCGCTCACAGTGGCCGTGGCCGGGCTGCTTGTCAATGGCCTCTCAGTATTCACCCTCGGACATCAGAATCACGACCACGCCCCTGAAGACGACCACGATGACGACCCGTATGCGCAGACCGCTGGATACGGCCATTCTCACGAACACGACTACAATCTGAGAGCGGCCTATCTTCATGTCATGGCCGATGCTCTCACTTCGATACTAGCCATCGTGGCCCTGCTATCGGGAAAATACTACGGCCTGGTCTGGATGGATCCCATGATGGGGATTGTGGGAGCGATTCTCGTGTCGAAATGGTCGCCCGGATTGCTGCGATCAACCAGTGGGGCCTTCCTGGATAAACAAGCGACAGGCCCACCTGGAAGAAATAGTGAGAGAAAGTATTGAACGCCAAGACGGCGCCCATGTCGTAGACTTGCATATCTGGTCCATCTTCCCAAGCGGCTACGCGGTCGTCATGTCCATCGATGTCAGCAAACCAGAACCTGCCGACCACTACAAGCAACTGATCCCCACAGGGAAAGGCCTCGTTCACATAACGATCGAGGCGCAGCGCCGAACCGAGGACGCTCAGCCAGAATGGGCCCTAACCCAGCGCGGCGGGCTAGGCAGGCGTGATCTTCCCAAGCACCACGCGTTTCGAGGCGCCGGTTGCGGCGGGAACGTTGGCGCGCGTACCACAGATGGTCTCGTTGCCCAGGAGGGCGAAAGCCATGGCCTCGCGGGAGTCGCAGGGGATCTGGTAGGTGTCGCTGCGTCGAACGGTCGTGTCTTCGAATCCCAGTCTAAGCCGTTCCATCAGAGTTCGGTTATGGGCGCCGCCGCCGCTGACGATGAGGCACGAAAGAATGTGCTGTGGTTTCACGAAGCGCGTGTATGCGCTCACGATGCTGAAGGCCACCGCCGCGGTAACCGTCGCGATGAGGTCCTTGTAAGGATGGTCGCGCCGTACATCGATGGCGTCTTCCAGATACACATCCGCGCCGAAATCCTCGCGGCCCGTGCTCTTCGGTGGCACTTTTGCGAAGTAGGGGTGGTCGAGTAAGTAATCGAGAAATTCGTCGATAACGACCCCTTCCGCCGCGGCTCCCCCGTGATTGTCCATATTCAGCTTGCCCTTCGTCAGCAGTCGCACGGCCCCATCAATGGCCATGTTGCACGGCCCTGTATCGAAGGCCATCACGTTCTCGAACTCTGGCGTCACCACCGTCACGTTTGCGATGCCGCCGAGATTGAGGCAGGCCGAAGTGCGGTCCTCCCGGTGAAACATAATCCAGTCCGCGTAGGGCACCAGAGGCGCGCCTTGCCCGCCCGCGGCCATATCGCGGGTACGAAAATCTGACACCACGGGCAAACCGCAACGTTCGGCGATAATGGCCGGCTCTCCAATTTGGAGCGTCCCGTACGGATCCGGGCCTTGGGGCGGCATGTGGGCGACGGTATGCCCGGAACTCGCTATGAAATCCACCTCGTCCAGGTTGCTGATCGCCGAATCCAAAAGTCCCTGGGCCGCCTGGGCCATGCGTTCGCCCAGTTCGAAATTGAGAGCGCAGACTTCCGCCGAATCCATCCGCGGCGCGAGGAGCCGCATCCGGAGCGCCTGAGGGTAGGGCAGCGTCTTAAAGTCCATCAATCTAATAAGCATCTCCGGCCCCGTGCCCTTGAGGCGCACCAATGCGGCATCAATCCCGTCGCATGATGTTCCCGACATCAGGCCCACCGCAAAACAAGTCTGCTTCTCGCTAATCTCGGTCCATTTCATCCGCGAATCCCTCAGTAGCTGGAATTGATCAGTACCGCGCCAAGCGCGCTCCTGAATAATAATGATGAATAATGTCAGTATACGCGATCCCGGCGGCCGCCATGCCCCGTGCGCCGTGTTGGCACAGACCAACCCCATGGCCACGCCCGCCGCCGATGAATGTAAAAGAGCGTGGGCCGCTCGGACCCCGGTCCATGTCGAGAACGAATAGCGCGCTGGGCAGCCCGCCTAACGCTTGCCGGATAGCCAGTTCCTTTCCGATAGTAACGGTCTTCTTCGCGCCGGTAACGCGGATCGATTTCAGGCGTCCGCTCGCGCCGCGCTCGCCCAGTACGATATCGGTGACTCGCCCAGTGCCGTAGCGGCTGTCCAGCATGCGCGTGACCTCGTCTGCACTCAGCGACCGCCGCCAACGGAAGTACTTCTCATCCCCGGAACAATAGGCCTTTGGTGGACGCAGAAGCCATCCGGCCGCTCCGGCCGTATGCGGCGAAGCGCCTCCGGGGACGTCGCTTACGCCACGCAATGAAGCGTCGGGTGGGCCACTCCAGACCGAGTCGTTGCTTTCGGTGGCGCCTCCGCAATTAGACGAGAACACCGTTGACACAACGCGGCCACCGCGCACGAGAATCTGTCCCGCCGTCGCGCGGGCAGCTTCGTCCGTCGCCGAATGACGGCCCCCATACCCCTTGTATGCGCGACAATGCTCCGTGCCACAAAAATCGAAACCCTCCAAGGAATGCCGGTCGCCTAGTTTCCCCGCCACGTCCGTACGCACCGCGACGGCCTGCGCTTTCAGCGCCTCTACAGGCCAGAGCGCAGGCATCTCGGCGGGAAGAACCTCCTTCACGTAGTCGTCTAGATCCAGCGTTTCAACGAGATCCAGGCCCTCCGGCCCCACCTCGATATCCAGGCTTCCGCTATAGGTGCGGCGCGCTTTCTGTTCCTTCCAGAAGCCAGTGTCCACGTTGCTGACTTCGATCGCCCCGCTCGATTCGATCCGAACGGGCGCGTCGAGCGTGGCCAGTACGCGGCCCCGCGCGTCCGTAACACTCAGACGCCCCTGGCCTTTCGCCACCGTCTCGGGATGCATCCATGTTGGCTGACCCTCCCGGTCCAAACGAGCCTTCAACGCTTTGGCTTCCGCCTCCGCCTTTAGCCTAGCGATCGAGACCCACCGAATTCGATTGTCCAAAGCATCGTTCGAGGGAGTTTCCAACCGTTTCCCGATCTCCACGATCTCAGGCTTATAGCCCTTTGCGCGCCATCCGCGCAGGTATTCCCGTTCCTCGCGCTGTTGACCGTGCCGAAAAGTCTTCGCGAACAAGTGGAATTTTCGGCGCGTGGGCCTCGTGTTCTCAGAGCGGACTGAATACACGCCCGCGGCCAACTTCGCCCCCGACTTGGGGCCGCGCAGAATCGCCTCGCCGCCAACACTGAACGCGATCGCCGACTGTCCATCCATCAACCGGATCCGAACATCCCTCTTCGCCAGCGACTGGGCATGGGATTCAGAGAACGCAGAGGCGAGAAGGCAAAACACCAAAGAAGGAAGAGACAGCAATCCGGCTCCATGCGATCTTAATGGAGCAAATGAATTGGGTGGCACCTTCAAACTAGTTTGGAGGTGGGCGTGATGGAAAAAAGCTCTGATTGGGTTGTCTCGTTCCCGCTGTCCCCCATGGGAACGAGAACGTAGACTCCACCTCCAAACTAGTTTGAAGGTGCCACGCCTCCGCCGGAAGCCCCGCGAAAATTCGGAAGCCTCCTGACTCTCAATCCACCGACTGCAAAGCCGCACGCAGAATTCCTCCATTCGATTCCAGCAGCCGCGCCGCGTCGATAGCCGACATGCGGCGCCGCGACATAACGACCGCCACCGCGATTCGATCCCCGGCGTCACGCAAGAGCCCCTCCGCCGCCACCCCATCGAAGCCTGTCAATTCCGACACAATCCGCTCCGCTCGTCGCCGGAGCTTCTTGTTCGTCGGAGCCACTCCGACCATCCGCCCCTCAAAGACGTAACCCGACAACGCCATCGCACCCGTCGTGATCTGGTTTAGCACCGACTTCGTGGCGGTGCCCGCCTTTAGGCGCGTAGAGCCGGGCAGAACTTCGGGTCCTGTATCCAACGCAACGACCAGCGTCGCTTCGTCGTCGGCCGAGGGATTGCAGCAGACCAGCGCGTCCGTCGCGCCAGCCCCCCGCGCTGCCACCAGCGCCTCGCGCACATATGCGGCCGATCCCGACGCCGAGATGCCAATAACCGTGTCACGGGGGCCTGGCGGCGGCTTGAGCGATACCAAGTCTTTCGCACCCCGCGCCGCGTCATCCTCCGCCCCCTCAATGCTGTTGCGCAACGCCGCGCCGCCCCCGGCGATGATCCCCACGACCCGGTCCGGCGACACGCCAAACGTTGGCGGGCATTCCAAAGCATCTAATACGCCCAACCGCCCGCTCGTACCCGCGCCGACATAGATGATGCGCCCACCACGTTCGATGCTCGACGCCGCCACCCCAATTAGCTCGGCAACCTCCGGCGAAGCGCGATATACAGCCGCGGCCGCGACTGCTTCCTCCCGTGACATGGCTTGAGCGATGCCTAGCGCGTCAAGGGAATCGAGATGGGTTGAATCGGCAAGAGGGCGTTCGGTCGACGGAACCGCAGAGGGCCGCGCGCCGTCACTAATCTCCGTGACCTCATCCGGCAAAGGGTCGGCTTGAGAAAGGCGGTAGAGACTCGCCAGTCCGCCAAACGGCGCGGACATGGGGCGCTCTCCGCCCGAGAATGGGATCACCGCCCGCGCGTACACCTGGCGAAACAGAGCGCAGTTCGAATAGAGCCCGCCATGCACATAGAGCGAAAGGGTCTGCGGCGGGCCGATTCCATGCAGGGCCGCGGTTGTCAGGCGCGCCAGTTCCATCGCCTCGTCCTCGACGCATTCGCGCGCAGCAGCGTCGCCTTCCTCGGCGCAACGCGTAACCTCGGGCGCGAGTCCGGCCACGTCGTCTTTTCCCGCCGACGCCGACCATGCGGGGAATTCGTCAAAGGACCGCAGGCCGGCCGCGTGGGTGAGCGCTTCGATCAAGAAGGTCTCGTCATCGCGTCCATCCATAGCATCCGCGGCCCGTCGAAGCGCACGCACAGCTAACCCGTATGCGCTCCCGGCCTCGCCGAAGAGGGTTCCCCTGCCCCCGACCCGCACACGCGCGCCAGTCTGAGTTTGGGCGAAAACGCTCGAACCCGTCCCCGAAATCGCGAGAACACCGGCCGAACTTCCAAGATTCGCGTGGAGGAGCGGGAAGAGATCGTTCGCGACGAGCGTCCGTTCCGCGCCAAAAGCCGACGAGAGGCCCTGCGCTACTTTCTCCGTATAGCCGCCCACGCCAGCGCCCGAAATTCCAGCGGCAAGGGTCTTCGGCGGGTCGTCGGACGGCACGATGAGGGGCTCGGCAGTCTTCCGTAGATTGAGAACACAGCGATCCACGCCGATTTCAAGCGGGTTGACCGGACCACCGTGCCTTTCCTCCAACAGGTTGCCATGCCCATCAAAGAGGCCGGCGCGCGAACGAGTCGCGCCGCCTTCAAGAACCAGCGTCAACGCCATAAGCTTAGGGACACCTTGTCGCGAAATTGGATTTGCCTACCGGCTCGGATTCTACAGCAATCATTGCGCCGTTCCCAGCACAAGGTGTAGTTGGCGCGTATCTCAGGGCCGAGCGAAAACCGAATTCCTTTATTCGCCCTACTCTGCGATATGATATGGGCAACCAGCGTACCCCGAAAGAGAATCGAAAGCGGTACAATTCCATGAACCCAAACGCCCTGGGCGCACTCGCGCTCTTGCTCACCTCCGGCGAAGGCCACGCATCCGTCCGCAACGCCCTGAGCGCCGCGGCTCAACTGGAGACACCCCTCAACGAACTCATCACATGGTCGGCCCAACGCCTCCAATCCCAAATCCCGTCCGCCTTCGACAACGCCGCGCTCGCGCTCGCCCGATGTCCCGAGAAAAACCTGTCCAAAGCTGAACGGCTTCTCGAACGCGCGTCTAAAGCCAACGCCCAGACCTACCTGATCGGCGATGGAGACTACCCCAGACCCATCGCCCGGTCGCTAGGCAAGGCCGCGCCTCCCCTTCTCTTCGCCGTCGGCAATTCCGATGTGCTTGCCAGGCCCAACGCCGCCGTCGTGGGATCGCGCGCGGCTACCCGGCGTGGCCTGGAAATAGCCGAGAGCTGCGCGGCGGTCTTTGCCCGCAAACAAGTTCCGGTCGCAAGCGGCGGGGCGCGAGGCGTAGACACCGTCGCCCACGCTTCCGCGCTCGAATACCATGGCACGACTATCGTCGCCCTCCCCCAAGGCATCCTAACCTACCGTGCGCCAAAGGAACTCGCCGACGCCCTCAATCGGGACGCCGCTCTCCTCCTGAGCCAGTTCGCCCCCGACCAAGAATGGAGTGCGCACGGCGCCCTCGCCCGCAACGCAACGATCTGCGCGCTATCCAAACTCGTGTGCGTTATCGAACCCAAACGAAAAGGCGGATCCATCCACACCGTCCGCCGCGCCCTCGAACAACGCAAGACCGTGCTTGGATATTGGCCTAGAGGTGGTGACCGCCTAGAGAATGCGGGCGTACTGCCCCTCGTGGACCGGCAGAACAAGTTCGACGCCCACGAACTCCTGCGTCAATGGCGAAGAGTCGTGAATCGCGATGCAGGCCAGGAAGACCTGTTCACCTAGCGATCAACCGATTTCAGGCGGACGGACTCGACCGAAGACACTGGGGAGCTCTGACGCATGGAACCCCGCGCCTCGCTCGCGAAACGCGGGACCGAATGACATCGGGAGAATGCTCTCTCGCCATGTTAGGCGGTGACGGGCTACGCCACGGGGGGCTCGAAGAAGGCGGCAATGGCGCGAAGGGGAGTCGCCATTATGCCCAAAATGAGTCCTATCAGGGCTGGAATGTCGACTACGAATACGTCGACCAACACATCGAATGCTGCCTGCAGATCTTTGTCCATCTTGAAAATCTCCTCGGTTATTTGGGTTTGAGACGCGGGAGTATACCAACGCCCTGAATGGGCGTCAAGCACTCATTTTGGGTCGATTTGAAACTTCTTTCTTCGGCAGGAAAGGCCAACTAGCCCGGTTCGACAGCCCATATCACTCACCAAATTTTTGCTACGACAGCGGATAAGGCCGCTCTGACGAGACTCTTCTCGCCTTTCGACCTCGACGTGGTCCGCCACGCTGTCGCCCGAAAGTCTTCGAGCAAGTCTTGCCATAGCAGCCTTATCCACCGTCTCGCTACGGAATCTGGTGAGCGATGCGGACTAGTCGAAAACGACGGTCTTGTTCTCGATGCGAATCACGCGATGATCAAGGTGCGCGCCGATTGCTTTACCCAACGCCTGCTGTTCCAACACCCGCCCTTTGCGCTTCAAGGACTCGACGTTGTCTTTGTGCGTCACGGCGTCGACAACTTGCGCGATGATCGGCCCCTCATCCAAGTCCACCGACGCGTAATGGGCCGTGGCGCCGATCACTTTTACGCCGCGGTCGTACGCCTGACGGTACGGATTCGCGCCCTTGAAGGAAGGCAGGAAGCTGTGGTGTATGTTGATCACATCCTTGCCATAGCTCCGCATGAAATCATCAGAGAGGATCTGCATGTACCGCGCCATCACCAAGAAGTCGCTCGCGCCGCCAATTAACTCGATGATCTTTACTTCCTGTTCGGCTTTCGTCTCTTTCGTCACCGGCAGATGGTGGAAGGGGATATTCTCCCGCTCGACCATATCGCGGCAGGTCTCGTGATTGCTTACGACACACGGGATCTCCACCTGCAACTCCCCGTGGCGCACACGGTACAGCAAATCGACAAGGCAATGGTCGAAGCGGGAAACGGCAATCGCCATCCGGCTCGGCGTCTCTCCATAATGGATTTCCCACTGCGCGTCCAGTTCCGTAGCCAACACCGCGAGTCCTCGTTCGAAGTCCTCCGTCGATAGACTGCCCTCTTCCCAACAAGATTCGAGGCGCATGACGAACAGGCCGCCGTCGGGATCGGTTGTGTACTGATCCGACTGCACGATATTGCCGCCGTGGTCGAAGACGAAACTCGACAATCGCGAAATGATCCCGTGCTGGTCCGGACATTGAATAAGCAATACCACTCGTTTCATCATGAGCTCTGGGAGTTCCTCAGGCTAAGCCGTTCGCCGCAACGCAACACCGTATAGGGCTGCTCGATTCGTGTGCAGGTGTCGACGAACAGATCCGGTGGTTCCGTGTTAGATTCAAACATGTCGTAATGGCAGGGGACCGCTTGGCGTGCGCCTATCGCTTTGGCTAGACGAGCCGCTTCCTCGCCATTCAGGTTGCCCGCGACGTTTCGCTCCGGCTTGCGCCCGTTGATAGGGAGGAGCGCCACGTCAACCCGGTGGTCCGCCAACAACTCTTCCATCCTCGGGTAATGCACCGTATCCCCGCCGTGGTAGACTCGCCACGGCTCCATCCTCACCACATAGCCCAAATAGACGCAACACCCCGCGCTATCCCGCTCGATCTCCTCGTGGGCAGCGGGCACTGCTGAAAACATGAAATCGCCCACCATCTTCGTCTCTCCGTCCATTATGCCAACGAGCCACGCGGGATTGCATCCCAGCCGCTCCGCGGCGAAGGCGCGGTTCGCTTCCGGGACGACCAGCTTCAGGTCTTCGTTGGCGTCCATCAGCGCCCGCAGCGTTTCGCCATCCAGATGATCTGTATGATTGTGGCTTGACGTTACCACGTCGATACAGCCCAGGCGCACAGGGTCGACCGGTAATTCCGTAGCCCGCACATGAGGCGTTTCCGTATCCGCGTATTTTCGAGTCAGCGAGTCGGACAAGTACGGATCGAACAAGATATAGAGGCCATTCCACTGCGCCAGAAATCCGCTCTGACCCAGCCACCAGATATGAACCGCCTCGGGGTCGCGCATAGCCTGAGCCACATCTCGGAGCAACGCGTCGTTCTTCTGGTATGCCGCAATCACCACTCCAACTCCTTAATCCGATACGGCCAGAAGCAAGTAGAAACAAGATCCACGAATTCGCCTGCCCTGATAGCGGGTGCGAAATCTCAATCCTTCAATACCGCATCTCGCAATTCGTTGATCTCTTCAATCCGCGCCATCGCGTCTTCGAGCGACTCGCGTTCGGCCTGAAACGCGAAGCGATTGCCGATCAACGCCACGCGCAAATCCTTCATGGCCGCCTGCCGCGCGGACCACGCTAAGTACCGCGATGCGAGCGAGAGAGCAAGCATCTCCAGCGACAATATGATCGCAAACACGGTGGCCGCATGGACGATGAAGGCGCCTCCGTATATGCCGCCCCTGAAGAATCCCGCGACCACATTGTATCCGGACACGACCACGAATATGAGCGGCGGCGTGTCGGCGACGATGGCCACCGGCCAGCTTGTAAGGGCACGAGCCTTCGCCACGATGCGGTCGCGCGCGGGACCGCTCAAGACCGATGCGATCTGCTCGTTCAACTCCTTGGAGAATCGTTCAGAACCCGTGCCCACGCCCAGGTTGTCGAAGCCGGCGCGGGCAAATTCGAGGGAGACATCGCCGCGTCTCGCGAGAAACTTAGCCTTCAGTTCGCGCGAGGACAGGTCGAGGTTTTCCGTGACCAAATCGCCGTCCGTGAGCAGCAAAGCCGCCTGATGGCCGGCAGCCGGCCGCTTCTGCCAAAAGGACCACCCCGACAGGCGCGCCGGCAGCGACCGGATGGCCTCCAACAGGCGAAACAGTGTGCCCACAACTCCCTTCGACCGTAGCGACATCTCCCGGCCAAGGGCGTAGGTCCAAAGGTGGGGTTCGGCGAATAAGCGGCCGCTCACGATCTCGAAACTCTCCTTCGACACATCCGTGTCAGCCGCGTCCAGCGCCTCGCGCAGTTTCGAGAGTTCTCCCTCGCGGCTCGTGACACGTTCCTCCAGCGTCAGCAGCGTCTTCGAGAAGAGGCCTGCCGCGTTGGAGCGCTTGATTCCACGGATTTGATCCACCGTTAATTCTTGGTGAAGAAACCGCTCCAACTCCGCAAAGTCGTACTCGCCGTCCCCCGGCGCTTGACCGCTCAGCTTTCGATCCAACGTCCGCCGACTGTTCACGCGAAAATAACCCGAGGTCTTGAGTCCGTTTTCCTCAAGGCGCTGCCGCCAATGCTCGCGAACGCCGGGGACCTCCGTAGCCTTCGTCTCGACACAGACCAGCGTGCGTTCATTCTTCAGGGAACGCAACAGCGACCACGTCGCCTCGTCCAAGTACTTCTCCGCATCCGCGCAGACAAGGATGAGATCGCACAGGGCCAACACCTCGAGAGTCGTCTCGCGATGTTCGGTCACGATGGTGTCGGAGTCGGGGGTATCGACGATCACCAGGCTCTCCAGCGCCGATCCCGAAACGTGATACCACTCTTCCGAAAAATCCAGCCGCGCGCCCGGCGGATGGTAGATGGTCGGAACGGATGTGCATGGCCGGAACTCCGACATCTGCGCGAGCTCGTCGCCCGCCAACGCGTTAAGCAGCGTAGACTTTCCGACGCCCGATCCCCCCACCAACGCGACAACTAGCAAGTCGTCCAGGCGCGCTTCGCGCTCGCGCAACTCCGAAAGCCGGTCGTCGAGAAGCGGACCCTCCTTTCGCAGAACATCCCACCGGCCATCGTAAGCCGCGAGTAGTTCCAAACGCTCCAATACCGCCGCTATGCTTTCAGGCATTCTTCCTGGCTCCTACGGAGTGTGTCCATAATGTCGCCCTCTAGGGCCTCTAACAGCCCGCACGCGTCGTGGAGCGTCGGCTCGGAAATGTGTGCCTTCAGCGCCTGTTCCAGACGCTCCTGCTGTTCGCGTTTCCACGGCGAGAGAAAGTCGAACATAGCGTCGCCGAATTGGTACTCCATCACCCTCGTCAAGAATTGAGAGACGAACGGCCCCAGCGCGAGCACGGCCTCAGGCGCCCCAACCCCGCCCGTGTACATGGAAATAGGCGCCGCGATAGCCGCGGGCATGACAGCCAACAGAATGTCGAGTCCCTCAAGGATTCGCCGTTTGCCCTTGTGATCTTCCCACCACGACTCCAACGTCGCATTCGCGTGTGCGCGGAACTCGTCGGACACGCTATCGCCGTGGACCGTTTGCTCTACTATAGCGTTGACCGCCGCTTCCAGATCCAGTGCGTCCAAGGATCCTTGCAGCAACGCGCCGAGGGGCGCCACCTGATTGCGAGCGGATTCGATGTAGTTCGCAGCCATTTCCTGCGCGATGCGCCCGACCATGTCCTGCTGCGCGGACGGCGTGGCCGACGCAGCCTCTTCATCCGATTGGTCCAGCGTAGCGCGCCGCCGGAAGGCCCTGAACACCCCTTTGCGGATAGCGCCCACATTGCGCGCGAAAGCCGAACTCGTCTCTCCAATCGCCCGCCGCAACGCCCCCCGTTTCGACTGGACAAACTCGTGGAAGAGCCCGCCCACTTCCGCGCCCGGCACTGCGTCATAGCGCATCGAGTACGTATGCGCCCGGTTGTCGAAGTCATCCAGGACTTCCCGGAGCGCCCGGCTTATCTGGTCCGCCCTATCGAGAAATGCACCCGCTTTCTCACCGAAATAAACCACCGTGTCGCTGAAGACTCGCTTCTTGATAGCGGCCACGTCCAGCGCCTCGAGATACTCGCGAAGACCCAAATCCCCGTCCAACGAAACGATCGACCGGCCGAGGTCGTCGGCAATTCTGAAATTGTGATGGAGGACGAACCGCTCCCCCTCCAAACCCACGCTCTCGCAGAAGTCGTCCAACTGTTTGCGCGCGACGTCAAAATTGCCGTCGGGATTCGCCTTGTTCATGAGGGGAATCACGATTCGGCCCGCGGTCAGCGCTTCGCGAAAGAACTCGACGACCCGCTCGTCTTTGTACTTTTCCGCCGTCACCACCGCAATCAGCACATCGCCCGCCGCGCGAATATAATCCGCCACTTCCCAGTTCCGCCAGTCAATCGAATCCACATCCGGCGTGTCCATCACCACCAGATGACCCGGGAGCGAATCGACACGGCGCACAAACAGCGCGTCCCTCGAGAGATCTGGATTCGTCGGCCCCTCGCCATTCTCCAGAGGCTTCGGGCTAAATTCTGGAACCAACTTGGATTCAAGGCATTCGGCGTGACGGCGTTCGTTTGCCGCGATCACGGGATGGCACGTAGCGGCCGCGGTGTTCAGCACGGGACTTGCCGCTTCCCCAACAAGGAGGTTGAACACTGTCGACTTGCCCGTGTTCGTGCCCCCGGCCACCACGGCGACGAGGCAGCCATCCCCCGCAAGATGCGGAACCAGTTTGTACGTCAGAAGATCCGACCATTCCTGCGTCGCCTCGAACACGGAGTCCCGCATCCCCTCATTCGCGCCAAGCGCAGCGCGCAACTTGTCGAACGCGCCTTCGAAATTCGACAACGCTTCTCCTACCTCGTTTCGCATGGCGAATAGCCTACGGGGAGTGCCCGCGCGCGATCAAGGCGCCGACGGCGAGGAGGAGGGTCCGGAACATCCCGTACGCCCCTTCCGAAGCAACTGCATCACACGCGACTTGATGGAAGGACGCCAGCGCAAACCCTCTCACGTCTCATTCAATCCCCATAGTCGCTAGCCCGCACCATACCGCAACGCGCTTTAGCTCAACCCACTCTTTCCGGGAATGCTCGCGAGCGAGACCCCCGGAAAGATCTTGTCCATTGAAGGACCACTTTTGTGTGGCAAATTTCGCCCAATGCCCTCTGATTCACAGCTTTCCTACGCGAAAATCAACTCCGATCTACTTTCGGATTCTCACCCCCGACGACCGACTTCTCAGGGCGATTAGCGCCGTACCCGATAGTAAGAGTATCAGCGCGTCACCGATCTTGTTGATGGGCGCGCCGTCTAACCGTTGCGTTCTTCAGACTTTTGCATGAAGCTTACGAGAGCGTCAGTGCCTTCGAGCGGAACAACGTTGTAGATGGACTGCAGTTCAAACTCAATTCACACCCGGAATCTCCCTCCAGGCCCGTTGGGGATCCGCGCGGCGACGCCAAATCTATGCTAAGCTGGCGCCCGGTTTAAGCTTTGATCGAGTTTCTTGACCCTACGCGCAACTTACTGCGCAATCCCAATGTGCGATCATCTCTATTTCAATCGTAAACTCTCAAGCCGGGGAAGAGGTCCAGCGTGTCTACTGACACAAGGCGATAAGTAGACCCGCAGCCACCGCGGATCCGATTACGCCGGCCACGTTGGGGCCCATGGCGTGCATGAGCAAGAAATTGTGCGGATTGGCCTCGACGCCCACTCTATTGGCAACCCGGGCTGCCATGGGCACCGCCGAGACACCTGCCGCGCCAATCAGGGGATTGACCTGCTCTTTGGACACCTTATTCATGATCTTGGCGAGAATCAGACCGGAGGCCGTGGCTATGGAAAAGGCCACCAGCCCAAGGGCCATGATGCCGAGGGTTTCGAGGTTCAGAAATTTTTCCGAGGCCAGCTTGGAGCCTACGGAAAGCCCGAGCAGAATGGTTACGATGTTGATAAGCTCGTGTTGAGCGGCGTTGGACAGCCGTTCCACCACGCCCGATTCCTTCAGAAGGTTTCCAAGCATCAGGGCGCCGATTAGCGGCGTGGCGTCGGGAATCAGAAGGAGGCACATTCCCAGAACTATCAACGGGAAAACGATCTTTTCAATCCGAGGAACATGGCGCAGTTGCTTCATCTCGATGGCCCGCTCACGTTCCGTGGTGAAGAGCCTCATAATTGGAGGCTGAATGATGGGTACCAGGGCCATGTAAGAATACGCAGCCACCGCGATGGCCCCTAGAAGGTCCGGGGCCAACTTGCTGGACCCGTAAATCGAGGTAGGGCCGTCGGCGCCGCCGATGATGCCTATGGCCGCTGCGTCGGGAATCGAAAAGGCAATGCCCGGAACGATCTGACTTAGCGCCAGCGCGCCGAGAAGGGTGGCGAAGATGCCAAACTGTGCCGCCGCGCCCAACAAGGCCGTTTTGGGGTCGGCCAGTAGCGGGCCAAAATCGGTCATGGCGCCCACGCCCATGAAAATGAGCAGCGGGAACAAGCCGTTCGCGATGCCCGCGCCGTAAATAATCCCCAGAAACCCCGGTTTGATGTTTTCATGCAGGTAATGCGCCAGGTCGGCCCGATCCGTCAATTCCCGAGCCCCTTCAATAATCCCGCTGATGGTGCTCGGCCCATACGAAAGCTTCGCCAAGCCCGCACTCAGGCAGGCCTCGAATTCGCCGGGTTTCACCGCGAGGGCTTCCCGGATTAGGGCTTCGATCGAATGAGGGTCCGCCGCAATGGCGGCCACCGGAATATTGGCTAAAATTCCTCCAAACCCGATGGGAAGAAGGAGCAAGGGCTCGTATTCCTTCTTGATGGCCAGATAAATGAGCGTCAGGCCAACCGCAATCATGACAAGTTGGCCCAAAGAGAAGTTGCTGAGGCCGGTGGAGTTCCAGAGTTCGCTGATAGTACCCACAATCACAACCCTTCCTAAAAGATCCGGACCAACTCTTGGCCTGCAGTTACTTGGTCACCCACGGAAACGTGTGTGGCGGAAACGGTCCCTTCCAGTGGGGACCGGACTTCATGTTCCATTTTCATAGCCTCGATAACAACGACGGCTTGGCCCGCCTGAACCGCGTCGCCTTCCTGCACATTGATTCGGATGATCGAGCCTGGCACAGGGGCGTTGATGGGCTGTCCTTCGGCCGCAGCCGCAGTGCCCGCCTCTTCGCCACCCGTTTTGATGCCTTCCCGCACGTCGACGTCGTAGGTCTTGCCATTGATACCCGCCTTGCCTTCTTCCAGGACAACGGCATACTCTCTGCCGTTGATTGTCACCGTGTAACCGCCGCCCGCGGCCTCAGCGGCGGGTTCTTCAGTGGACTCCACTTTCCGTACACCGACTTTGGCTTCGCCTTTGAGGAAGGCGATGCCTTTTTCCTTGCACGCGCCGGAAATGAAGATGTTTTCATCGGTTTCCGGCAATCCCTCTGCCTGAAGGAGCTTGCGGGCCGCTTCGATCCCTTTGTCGGGGTTGGTGTCGTCGATCTCCTGCGCCGTTTTGGTGGTGGGCTCGAGCCCCAAGCTCTCGGCCGCTGCCTTGACGATTTCCGGATCAGGCGGGACGGGCGTTTTGCCAAAGTAGCCGAGCACCATCTTGCCGTAGCCCTCGGCGATCTTCTTCCAAGGGCCAAGCATGACGTTATTGAAGGCTTGTTGGAAGTAGAACTGGGACACCGGGGTTACCGAGGTGCCGAACCCGCCGCGGCGCACAACTTCGCTCATGGCGGCGATGACCTCGGGATACTTGTCCATAATATTGTTGTCGCGCATCATTTGCGTGTTGGCGGTCAGTGCGCCGCCCGGCATGGGCGACCAGGGAATCATCGGCTCGACCGCAGTCGCCTCTGGAGGCATAAAATAGTCCTTCATGCAGTCCTTAAATACGGCTTCTGCTTCCATGATTTTGTCAATGTCGAACCCGAGGTCGTATTCAGTACCGCGCAATGCGTGCCACATGACCGCGATATCCGGTTGGCAAGTGCCGCCTGAACAGGGCGCCATTGAAAGATCAATGCCGTCGGCACCCGCGTCGAGAGCGGCGCGGTAGCCGCTGACCCCAATACCCGCGGTTTCATGCGTATGGAAACGAATTTCCGTGCCCTCGGGAAGAATCGTCCGGGCCTCTTTAATGGTGTCGTACACCTTGGAGGGCACGGCTGTGCCGGAAGCGTCTTTGAAACAGACCGAGTTGTAGGGGATCTCGGCGTCGAGGATCTGTTTTAGCGTATCGATGTAGAACTTGGCATCGTGAGCACCCTCGCACCCGGGGGGCAGTTCCATGAGAGTAACGCAGACCTCATGGTTAAGGCCGGCCTCGGAGATGCATTTCCCGCTGTAAATGAGGTTACTCACATCGTTAAGCGCGTCAAAGTTGCGGATGGTCGTCATGCCGTGTTTCTTGAACATCTGGGCATGCAGCTTGATCATGTCGCTGGGCTGCGAGTCCAAGGCCACCACGTTCACCCCGCGAGCCAAGGTTTGTAGGTTGGCATCGGGCCCCGCCGCCTTGCGGAACGTGTCCATCATGTCGAAGGCGTCTTCGTTGCAGTAGAAATACAACGATTGAAAACGCGCCCCGCCACCCGCCTCGAAATGGGTGATGCCGGCGGCCGTCGCCGCTTCCACGGCGGGCAGGAAGTCTTTGGTTAAAACCCGCGCCCCGAAGACGGACTGAAATCCGTCACGGAAAGCGGTGTTCATTACCTTGACAAGTTTCTTAGCCACGGATCGATTCCTTTCCTTAACCTTTGATGCGTGCCTTGACGGCGGCAACTGCGATGGCAATCTCGGTATGGTCTGTTTGGCTTGGCCCGGTGGGGGAGGAGGAGAGAGGCTGCTCGGGGAAGAGGTAGGCAAAGCGCCCGAAGACGCGCGCCGACGCCCGCATGGCCCAGATAAGCAAGACGAGAAAGCAAAAAACTACGAACATGCCCACGGCCATAAGGCGCAGGCCATCCAATAGCAGCATGGCCCAGTCTCCTTCCAAATGATGTGTTGGGGAAATACCTTCGTTTAAGCCGAGATTTCCCATATAGAAAAGCCCGGGAGCACCCCAGGCTCATTCCCTATCATCTTACTGTTATTTGTCCATGCCATCAATGCCGGTCTGGTGTCATGCTTCCTTTTTGAGGCCGCTCACGGCCCAATAGTGGCCATCAAGGGCAACCGTCAGCGGAGTTCGTGCGGATTATGGCAGACTTCTCCATCGGGTTCTGCGTCATTTCCCTTCCTGCGAACATCGCCTCGACATTGTGTCGGCGCTGGAACCACTGGCCCGATTCGTGAAATCCGGCAAAAGATGGTCCTGAAGAGTCGTCGTGGAATGGCCACCTCGGCCATCTGAAACGTGACGTACCACGAGTGGGTCACGACCTTTGCGACAATCTTGACCAGCTTCTTCCTCAACGTCGTCAGCGACCAGTGTTTGACCCTCCGGGGTAGCGCCAGCCAGCGAAGGGAGGGCCCAAAATCGAGATCGACAGGGGCTCTCAATTCGTTGTGACCCAAGCCCATCTTCTACAGTTGGGCTCTGATTTTGCCTGATTTTACGTTGTAAG
>CAYNZS010000024.1:18388-25969 GCA_964401695.1 uncultured Nitrospirales bacterium | reverse complement strand
GAGGATTTTTTGGTGCCGCTTCGTATCTATAATTTCTTAAAACGCTCTAGCCCAGTTTGTCGACGTTTTGCAGTTTGTCGGCGATATCCTTCATGCCCAGGGCTTCGAGCTTGGACCGGGTAGGCCGTCCGGTCTCGGCGTTCCAACCGCGCAGGTCGTAGAATCTATCCTTGAGCAATTCCCATTGAGCGCTGTCCAATGGCTCGGACAGCGTCTCCGGGCTCTGAACCTTGACGACTTCGGTGAACATGTCGGGACAGAGGGTATCGTCGTCCCTGTGGCGGTCTTCCCTCAGCACCATGATCGCTCTGCGCAGGTTGTAGATTCTCTCGCCCGCTTCCCAGAGCTTGTCTACATCATAATCGGTCCCCGTAACGGCCGATAGCAGACTGCTCTCAAAGATGCGAATATCCATTTCAGGGGGATTGAAATGCGCCAACGGCATGCTGGCAAACTCGCACATGTGAAGAGCATTCCTCAAGCTTTGCTGATGCTGAACCCACACCGTTTCACGCTCAATGCCATCGTAGACATTCTGATGCTTACCTTCTCTCTCTCCTTCAAGATAGCCGCCGGGCACACCGAACCAGTCGGCAACTTCCTTACTTATGCCAAACCCGCTGACGTAGTCATGGCAAGAATCGAAGGGGTCCCGCGTGTCCGTGGCCCAGTGCAGTGCTTCTCCGACACCTCGGATATGATGAGAGCGATGGCCCCAGGCCGGAAAGATCGAGCGATACAATTCTAACGCGCGCTCGCCGAACTGCTCGGCGGCTCTTGCCCCGCCTTGAGAAAGAGGGCTCGTGCCGTCGGCGATTCCGCCGAGGAATTCCTCAAGAAACGCGTGATGCACTTCGGCGCCGCCAAACTCCGGCTCCTTGCGGTTGTCGATAGCCGGGATCGCGGACAGGCCAAAATCCTCCTTCGTCAGGATGCCCGTCTCCTTGATGGTGCGGTAGAAGAACAACATGAGCCCCACCAGCTCGAAGTTGTTGATACCGAGCTTCTGAGACAATATGTTGCCTTCCCACATGCCTTCGATGTTCTCACCCATAGCGTCGTTGCCGCTCGAGTATTGGTACCAGTTGTCGTTGCACATCTGAACGCCTTCGCCTATGCCGGGGATATCGTAATAGCCCTGGCATTGAAAGGGGCAGGCGTAACAACCGGCGAATTTTTTCAGATACTTCGCTTTCATCTTCTCTTTGACGGTCTCGCTCTTTTGGGGATACCTTCCCCACGTTTGACCGGGACCAGCCACCCATTCTCCGGCCGCCTTCCTCTGTCGGATAAGCTCCATGAAATCGCCGGGCCGGGCCATCTTGAGGGTGCCCGATCCCTGGGCAAGAACGGCCTTCAGATTTTTCGAGCCCATAACGGCGCCATAGCCGCCTTGACCCGCGGCGCCCGAAGTCTCGTTTATGATGATGGCGAGCCGGCTCAGGTTCTCGCCTGCCGGGCCGGTAACGAGGGCGGAAGCTCTGGGATGGCGGGCCGTCAGCACCTTCTGGGTCTCAAAGGCATCGAGGCCCCAGAGGTCGTCGGCGCCTTTGATCGCCACATCCCCATCGCGTATCGACAGATAAACCGGCGTGTCCGACTTCCCGACAATGACGATGGCGTCGTAGCCGGCATACTTGAGTTCCGCGGGGAACTTCCCTCCGAATCCCGAGTGAGTAAAGAGTTCCTCTGGGTAACATTGCGGCGCTATCGAGCATATGGTCGCGCGGGTGAAGGGGCCGCTGGCGCCGGCGAGAGGACCTGTCGAGATGATGATCGGATTGTCGGGATGAAAACCGCCGACTTTCGGGCATCCCAATTCCCAAAAGATCTTGCTGTTGAGGCCGACACCACCCAGGTACTTCTCGGGTTCAAAGTCCGAAGTGGGCACTTTGGTTATTTTTCTGTCGCTGAGGTCGACCCACAGGATCTTCCCGGCCCAACCGCAGGTTCGTTTCGCCATCTCTACTTCTCCTCCTTGCGCGCGAGGGCCAGCGCGTCAAAGCCACAAAATTCGATGCAGACCGGCCCTTCCTCCCTCTCCCGGCAAAGATCGCACTTAAAAGCGACGTTCTTGTCCAAGTGCAGCTTTATTCGTGACGTCTCAAGGGGGCACGCACCGACGCATTCGCCGCAGCCGAAGCACGCGTCCGGGTCGACGTAGGCGCTCCCGGTCGCCTTATCGATAACGAAGGCCTCGTCTTGGAGCGGGCAGGCTTCGTAACACGTTGGCGTAGAACACTGCCAGCACACGCGGAACGTGTACTCGGCCGTCAGCCGGTTCCCTGACAATTCGCCCCTGGACAGGGCCCGGCCTTGCTCGCCCTCATGATAGAGGGAACACATCAGGTCACAGATTCCACAGCCCGTGCAATTCTCTGGCGTGTGTACGATCCCTCGGGGCGTCAGAGATCCTTTTACATCATTTTCGAACATTAGCTATACACTCCTTCGAAGCTCGGATTGAGCCCGGTAGGACGACCAGACTCACGAGGTTTCACACATAGGCCCCTCGGCGGCCGGCGCCACAGGGCCAGACAGTATAACGGGACTGATTAACGCCTTCAATCCATCATCTGCCCTATTACGCGATGCTCGATATATCGAGTGACATAGTCTGATGGCATCGACGGCCTCAGCGAAGGCCTCTGCAGCGTGGCCCGCAATCCCAAAACCGTAACAAACTTCAGTTGCGGTGACGGTGTATTTGCTCTCGATTCGTTTGGGGTTCAATGGCCGTAGCGGTCGACGATTTCTTTAGTGACCGACTTCATGCCGATTCCAGTGGGGCATACATCGTCGCAGCGGCCGCAGACGTAGCAGGTGACGTGTCCCCATCGGCGCGGGTCGGCAACGAGCTTGTGGTGGATGCGGCGGCGGGTGCGGAGGGCCTCGGTGCCAAGGGGATTGTGGGTGCTGGCTTCGCGCATGAAGCCGTCTAGCTGGCAGGAATCCCAGAGGCGGCTGCGTTCGATGGCGGTTCCGCGGTCGGCATCGCATACCTCGAAGCAGGTGCATGTGGGGCAGGCGAGGTTGCAGGCTGTGCAGGCGATGCAGCGCTGGGCGATGTCTTCCCAAAATCGATCGGGCACGGCGCCGGCTTCGAGGAGGGCGGTCGCGCGGTCAAGAGTATCGAGACCCTCCGTAACGGTGGCGTCGGATTCACGCTGCAATTCGCTCAGCGAGGCGTCCTGCTCCTCGCACTGGATGGCGGCTTCGATGGCTCTGCCCGTTTCGGAATAAGCGGCAACGATCCACTTCTGCCCGTCTCGAATCAACTCCAGGTCACAGTCGCCCCCGGCAACCTTAAGCAGGGCGCCCCCGAGCCCGCATCGCCCTGAGAGGGCGACGATGACTGCTCCGTCTCGCCGTGAGAAGTAGACTTCGTCTCGGTAGTTGGCCGCGTAAAACCGGTCGATGAATTCCAGGCATCCGCAATCCTCGGCGGTCAGGCCGACGACGCAGAGGGGCTTGTCCGGCACCTTAGCAGTATCAACTCGGTCCGGTCGCACGGTAAACATGTCGCCGAATTGGGGGAAGAATACGTCGGTGGGCTTACGGGGTATAGCGCCGCCGGCCAGCGCAAGAGGCCCCTCTTCGAGCCTGCCCAAGGCGCGCGTGCCATCGGGAAGCGAAAAGGGGGCGCGAACGTCGTACCGGGCTTCGAGCGAGGCCAGGAAGGCTGCGACTTCGTTTTCCGCCATGGCCTTCATTCGGCTCTCCTCACTTGCGCGGCGCAGACTTTGAATTCTGGGATCTTGGCTTCGGGGTCGAGGGCATTGTTGGTCAGCGCGTTGGCGGCGCCTTCCTCGAAATGGAAAGGCATAAAGAGGTTCCCTGGGAGGACGGTGTCGGTGACGCGGGCCATCGCGCGAACCTCGCCCCGGCGTGTCGAGACATGGCAGGGGCCTCGGTCCAGAAGGCCGAGCCGCTGGGCGTCGCTGGGGTGAATCTCGACAAAGGCGAATCGTTCTTCGCGGTGAAGCAAGGGCGAACGGCGCGTCATCGTGCCGGTGTGGAAATGGAAGTAGCATCGGCCGGTCGAGAGAAGAAAAGGCCAATCGTCGTCGGGCAATTCGGCGGAGGGGGTGTACTCCGCGGGGCTAAAGAGCCCCAACCCGCGCGTAAACAGGCCCTCGTGGAGCACCGGTGTGCCGGGGTGGGCCTCGTCGGGACAGGGCCATTGCAAGCCTATCCCATCGATGCGCTCGTAGGTGATTCCGCCATAGCTTGGCGTGACTGCGTTGATTTCGGCCATGATGTCCTCTGGCGACTCGTAACCGAGTTGACCGTAACCGCATCTATTGGCGATTTCTCCTACGATTCGCCAATCGTCCATGCATTCGCCAGGGGCCTCGATGGCCTTGCGGACCCGTTGCACTCGTCGCTCGGTCGAGGTAAAGGTCCCATCCTTCTCGGCGAAACAGGGAGCGGGAAGGAGGACGTCCGCGAATTCGGAGGTGGGCGTGTGGAAGATATCCTGTACGACGACGAACTCGAGCGCTTCGAGGGCCTGCTTGACGTGGGCTTGGTTGGCGTCGGAAATAACAGGATTCTCGCCCGTAATGTAGAGGGCCTTGAGGCGGCCCTGCAATGCGGCGTCGAGCGCGGTCGTGACGGTGAGGCCGGGAGTCGCGGGTAGCGCCTCGACGCGCCAAGCGCGTTCGAACTTGGCGCGGACCTCGCTGTCGGTTACTTTCTGGTATCCGGTGTAGACATCGGGCAAGGCGCCCATATCGCAGGCGCCCTGGACGTTGTTGTGGCCGCGCAAGGGGTTGACGCCAACACCGCGGGAGCCCAGGTTTCCCGTTAGCATGGCGAGGTTTGCGCAGGATCGGACGTTGTCGACGCCATGCGTATGCTGGGTGATGCCCATGGCGTAGACGATCATGGCCTTCTCGGCGCTTGCGAAGATGTGGGCCGCCTGGACAATCTCGCCGGGCGTGAGGCCGGTAATGCCCGCGGCCCTCTCGGGCGTGTACGGTTCGACCAGGCGCGCGAGTTGCCCGTAGTTCTCGGTGCGCGCCTCGATGAACGCCCTGTCCTCAAGTCCATCGCGGATGACGACGTGCATAAGACCGTTGAGCAGGGCGACATCGGTGCCGTTCTTGTGGCGCACGTGGAGGTCGGCGAAGTGGGCAAGGCGGATGCGCCGGTTGTCCGCGACGATTAGTTCGCAGCCTCGCTGCACGGCGTTGTTGATGATGCGAGTGCCGATGATGGGGTGCTGTTCGGTTGTGTTGGAGCCGATCACGAGTATGCAGCCGGCTTCCTCCATGCACGAGATCGAATTGGTCATGGCTCCGGAGCCGAAGCTCGATGCGAGGCCGAGGACGGTCGGGGAATGACAAAGCCGGGCGCAGTGGTCAACGTTATTGGTCTTGAAGACGGCGCGGGCCAGCTTCATCAGGGTGTAGTTTTCCTCGTTTGTAGTCTTGGCGGACGAGAAGAACATGAGCGCGTCGCCGCCATGCTCTTTGGCAATGGAGCCGAGTTTGGAGGCGATGAGGTCGAGCGCTTCGGGCCACGGGGCGGCTTCTAAGGCGCCGTTGCGGCGAATCATGGGGGTCATGAGGCGGTCGGGGTGGTTGACGAAGTCGAAGGCATTCCAGCCCTTGACGCAGAGCTGGCCGCGGCTGACAGGATGTTCGGTGCTGGCCTCAACGCCGCTGAGCCGGTTCGAGTCGTCGGTGACGAGGTAGAACTGACAACCGGTGCCGCAGTAGGGGCAGGTGGTTAGAGTCCTCGTCATAGCGCCCCATTCAGTTCGCTCACTTCGTCGAGGCGGAACACGGGGCCGTCGATACAGGTGTATCGGTCTTCGATGGCGCAATGGCCGCATTTGCCAACGCCGCAGCGCATGTAGCGTTCAAGGGAGACGATCATCTGGTTCTTGGCGAGCCCCTTCTTCTCGAGTTCGCCGATGACGAAGGCGTACATGGCGGGCGGGCCGACGATGACTGCGACGGTGTTGGACGGGTCCAGTTCCAACGGGGGGATCAAGCTTGTGATGAGGCCCACGCGACTGCGGTAGCCGCCGCCAAGGCCTTCGTCGACAGTGTACTGGCATGTGATGCGTCTCGACTTCTCCCACGCGGCGATATCGTCCTTGAAGAGCAGGTCCGCCGGAGTCTTCGCGCCGTAGAGGATATGGACTCCGCGGAAATCGTCGATGCGATCCTCGCAATACTGGATGAGAGAGCGCATCGGGGCGAGCCCGCATCCGCCGGAAATGAGCAAGAGGTCCCTTCCTGCCATAGCTTCGACGTCAAAGTAGCTGCCGAAAGGGCCACGGATGCCGATGGGATCGCCCACGCTCAGGTCGTGCATGGCCGAGGTCAAGGCCCCGGCTTTGCGGACGCCCAATTCGAAATAACCGGGCCGCGTTGGGGAACTGGCGACGGATATCGGGGCTTCGGTGAGACCAAGTATCGAGACCTGGACGAACTGGCCCGGTTTGTGGCCGAGGTCGGCGCCGCCGGGAAGATCGATGCGAAATAGCTTCTCGGTGGGCGTAAGGTCGGAGACAGTGCTGATGCATCCGTTAACCGGAACATACGTCAAGGACGGCCCGGTCACCTGCGCGTGTCGTGGTGTGCTCAAAGTCGGTGGTCCTCTGTGGCGCTGGCCCGCCACCACTAGTGTATCGTGTCGAGTTATTGCCAGTCGGGTCCGTCGGCCACGACGCTTACATTGATTTCGAGCAATTCCTTCTCGAGCCGGGCAGCAACGTCCGGAAGCTGGGCCGACAAGTCTGTCCGTTGCCCTGGATCCGTTGCGAGGTCATACAATTCAAATCGTCCGTAGTTGCCTGACTTAATCAAATGAATCCACGATTCCTGAAACGCGTTCAAACGCACATATTGCCCGCGAAGCCGCGCCGCCTCCTTGTTCTTAAACGGTGAGCCGAACATCTTTGTTCGCGAAAGCCATGGGGCTAGCTCCGGGCTATTCGCCTTCCTCAAGGCTTCTTCGATTTGCTTGAGCACTCGTGTGATGGCGTCCTTGTCCTTCGGAAACTCGTAATCGCGATACGCGACCAGCGAGTAGTCGCCGTCCCGGATTGCCAAGGACGGGTTTGACGTTGGCAGATGCCAAGTGATCGCCTGGTGGCGGACGAACTCGCTGGCGCGATTGGTCAGCAGCGGCGAAAGATCGGATCCGTCGAGATGCACGCCTTTGGGCTTCTCGATTCCGAGCAGGCCACAGACCGTCGGCAGCACATCGATCAAGCCTGCCGGCTCGCGCTCGACGCGCCCTTTCGCAATGCCGTCCGGCCAGTAAAAGATCCCGGGCACTCGAATCCCGCCTTCAAAATTGGAGCCCTTTGTGCCACGCAGGTTGCCGACACGATCGGGCCGATAGCTGCCGTTGTCCGATGAGTAAATGATCAACGTGTTATCAAGCGAATCGATCTTCTTGAGCTTGTCAAGCAGGCGAGCGATAGCGCGATCCGTGTTGTCGATCGTGCCGGAATAGATCGCCGCGCGGTCGTTCAGCTCGCCGTACTGGGAAACGACATCATCCGGCGCCGCGATCGGGTCGTGGGCCTCGTGGAACCACAGGTTCAGAAAGAACGGT
>CAYNZS010000024.1:0-18378 GCA_964401695.1 uncultured Nitrospirales bacterium | reverse complement strand
TGCGTTGGGTTCGCGCTTTTCTTCCAGCCACGATATCGCATCGTCTACGACGATTTGGCTGGAAAACCCTTCAATTGGTCCGACCGGCTCGCCGTTGCGCAGGAAGTTCGTGGGGTCCTTGTGGCTTGGGCTAGCCCCGTTGGCCATACCGAACCAGTAATCGAAACCATGCCCCGCCGGCGACGGCTTATCGATTTCCTTTGTCGGCATGCCCAAATGCCATTTGCCGAAATGCGCAGTCGAATATCCGTGACTCTTTAGCACCTCAGGCAGCGTGACTTCGCGCTCGAGCAGATGCGACTTCTCCTCGGCCTCGAAGAACACCACCGTGTAAATGCCCGCGCGGATGTGGTGGCGCCCTGTCAGCAGTGTCGCGCGCGAAGGCGAGCAGACGGCAGACCCAGAATGAAAATCCGTGAAACGCACCCCGTTGGCGGCGAGAGCATCAAGCGCCGGCGTCTTCACCGGGCCGCCATCGCAGCCGATGTCCTTCCAGCCCAGATCGTCGGCCAGCAGCACGACAACATTTGGACGCGGCGCGAACGATTCGGCGTTCGATTCACGGCCTTCAGCAGCTCTGGCAGCCCAGGCGGCCAGCAGCAACAGCATCACGACAAACGGCAAACGCAACCCAATCCATAGCGCAGTCGCCGTTCGCATTCTGGAGCTCATCTCGTTGTTCTTCATTTCGGAATTCCCGTATGTAGAATCGCCCGCCTCTTCTCTGTCATGCCTGACTCATCGCCGAGGCACCGGCTCTGCCGTTCACGCGTTCCCTCTCTTGACGGGGCAATAGGATAGAACAGGATTGACACCGGCAGCAAGAGTCGCGACAAAAGTTCCAGCGCCGGGCGGGACTTGGGGGGGGGTATGGGATATAATGCACTGCCATGACTCGCCTGACGTTTAAGATTAAGGGAATGTGTTGTGCTGAGGAAGTCGCCATCCTCAAGCAGGAATTGGGGCCCCTCGTCGGCGGCGACGAGCGCCTTAACTTCGATCTGCTCAATGAAAAGCTGCTGATCGATCAGGAAGATCCTCCTCTCGATTCTGAGATCATCCGCGAATCCGTTAGCCGAACTGGCATGGAGGCGATTCCCTGGGAAGAGCACACGGCTTCATTCGCGGACGACGACAGCCTGTGGAAACGGCACGGACGTGCGGCGCTCTGTTTCGCGAGCGGCCTCTTTGCGCTTGGCGCGACGGCGCTCCACGGGTGGACCCATGGCCTTGCCGACGCCTTCAGTGGCCACGGCGAGGCTCACGATTATCCTGTAGCCGCCATCGTCCTGTATTGCGGGGCGATTGTGGCGGGTGGGCTGCCGATACTCCCAAAGGCAATGTACGCCGCGCAGCGTCTTCGACCCGACATGAATCTTCTCATGACTATAGCGGTCGCCGGGGCGGTTCTTCTGGGCGAATGGATGGAAGGCGCAGCCGTGGCCTTCTTGTTTTCGCTGGCTCTTCTGCTCGAATCGTGGAGCGTTGGGCGCGCGCGCCGGGCTATCGGTTCGCTGATGGACCAGTCGCCCACCGTGGCGCGCTACCGATGCCCTAACGACGGCGATATCGAGGAGAAGCCCGTCGAAGAGGTGCCCGTTGGCGTGACGGTGCTTGTGCGGCCCGGAGAAAAGATCCCCCTGGATGGCGTGGTCACGCGCGGGAATACCACCGTCAACGAGGCCGCCATCACGGGCGAGTCCAAGCCCTCTGTAAAGGAAATCGATTCGCCGGTCTTCGCGGGAACCCTCAACAACGACGGCGCGTTCGAATTCGAATCGACGCGCAGCGCGGCCGATACGACGCTCGCGCGAATCATCCATATGGTAGAAGAGGCGCAGGCCCATCGAGCGCCAACGGAGCAATGGGTCGAGGGTTTCGCCCGCGTGTATACGCCCCTTATGATGGCGCTCGCGGTCCTGGTCGCCGTGGGGCCTCCCCTCCTCCTCGGTCCCACTGCCGCCGCGGACAACGTTTGGGGCTACTGGTTCTACCAGGCCCTGGTCATGCTGGTGATTGCATGTCCCTGCGCGCTCGTGATTTCTACGCCCGTTAGCATCGTGGCGGGAATCGCGTCGGCGGCGCGGGCGGGCGTTCTTATCAAGGGTGGTGCCTATCTCGAGGCCCCGGCCTCGATCCGCGCCATCGCGTTCGACAAGACGGGCACGGTAACGTACGGCCGCCCCACCGTCCAGGCAATTATTCCCCTCGATGGACACACGGAACGCGAACTCCTCGAGAGCGCGGCCACCCTCGAGAGCCACAGCGATCACCCCTTGGCACGGGCCATCCTGAGCAGAGCTGAAGAGGAGGGAATCGGACTCGAGACGGTCGGTGACTTTACCGTAATCCAGGGCAAAGGCGCCGAGGGCATCTATCGGAATGAGAGTTTTTGGATTGGGAGTCACCGCTTTCTTCACGAACAAGGCGGAGAATCGGAGGAGTGCCATGCCGCCGCCAGTCGTCTTGAAGACGCAGGCCATTCGGTTATCGCCCTGGGGAACGGCGACCATGTGTGTGGCCTCTTGAGCGTCTCCGACGGCGTGCGTGAGAGCGCCACCTCTACGGTATCGGCCCTCAAGGGATTGGGAATCGAGTCCGCCGTCATGCTGACCGGCGATAACGAAGGCACGGCCTCGGCGGTCGCGGCGCAAATCGGGGTGGACGCGTACGAAGCCGAATTGCTCCCGGAGGAAAAGGTGGCGCGCGTGGCCGCGATGGCGGGAGAATTCGGAAAGATTGCGATGGTGGGCGACGGCGTCAACGACGCTCCGGCGATGGCCGCGTCGTCCCTCGGAATCGCCATGGGCGCGGCCGGCTCCGATGTAGCAATCGAAACGGCGGACATCGCGCTGATGTCTGACGACCTAGAAAAACTCCCCTGGCTGATACGCCACTCGCGGCGCACCTTGCGCGTGATCAAGCAGAATATTGCCTTTGCCCTGGGACTGAAACTCGCGTTTATCGTCATGGCCCTGTTCGGTGTCGCCACGCTGTGGATGGCCATAGCGGCCGACATGGGCGCATCGCTGCTCGTCATCGGAAACGGGCTTCGCCTGTTGCAGGCTCGCTGATTTGGCGGCGCGGCCGTGATAAACACAGCGTGATGATATAGGCGAGACCTTGCCCCGAACGATGGGCTACATGCCAGTATCCTCGGGGCAGGATTTCTCATACAGCCGGCGTTCGCGGTAACCTTTGGAGACACACTGGGAAGGGACATCATTCGGATTCGCATTTATCGAGGGGTTTCGGTTGCGGCTGCGCCGCGTTGGTGAACGATTCGAGTCAAGGAGAGCCCATTGGCGGGAAGAATCATCCACGGCTTGCGCCCGGTCCATGAGTCTCTCGCGTCGGGTGGTGTGGTAAACTGCCTCCATCTAGCCAAGGAATCGCGGGCGCGCGGCTACAAGAAACTGCTCGACGCCGCCAGGCAGGCGTCGGTACCCTTCGACTTCGTGCCGTAAGCCAAGCTGAACGAGTTGGCAACACACGGGAGCATCAAGGCATTACCGTCGCGCTGAGTCCAGTGGAGTACGCGACCTTGAACAAATGCCTGGACGCGTGCGGATCGACCGCGACGCTGTTGCTTCTCGAACAGGTGCAACATGCGCGAAACGCCGGGTTGATGATCCGCTAGGCGGCGGGCGCGGGCGCCGCTGGGGTACTCATTTCGACGCGATCGGGCGCGCTGCTCGATGGCACTGTAGTTCGCGCGAGCGCGTGGGCGGTCTTCCGGATCCCCATCGTGCCGTGTCCGAAGTTGGCCGACACGGTCGGCAAGTTGAAACAAGCGGACTTCTGGGTCTTCGGTTTAGACGGGACAGGGGACGCGAATCTCTTCGAAGTGGAATGGCCGGAACGCGTAGCGCTCATCGTGGGCAACGAGTCTCCGGGGATCCGCGCTGGCCTTAGCAAGAAATGCGACGGCCTCCTCCGAATCCCCATGGCCAACAGTCTGGACAGCTTGAACGCGGCAGTCGCCGCGGGGATAGGACTCTTCCAGATCGCCTCGAAGCGAGGGCCGGGATAATCGGGCTAGCCGAAATGCCTCTTAAAATAAACCGAATCGTCAAGGCGCTGAAGTTGTATACGCGCGAAATGATCCTGTTCGCGGTCGGTGATGGGAGAATCCCACCCTGGTGACGGATCGTCGTCCTCCTCCGGTTCCGAACCGGAATCTTCGGGTTCGGAGGATTCCCAACTGTCTCCTTCGCCGCTTGGCGGCAATCGGAACATGCCCGGCTCAAGAAACTCGGTGATCACCGACGCAATGTGATCTCTCCGCTCCTCCATCGTTCCCTCTTCGAGGACGTGACGGTCGATACCGATGACTTTCTTACGGAAGAGGACCACGAGTTCGGAGCAGGCGGGACAGGGCATGACGGCCACTACGTCCTTAGGCACTTTGGCCGTAACGATTTTATGGGAATTGCAGTGAGGGCAAACAACGAAATTCATAACAAGCCCCTTTCGCTGGTCAGGCTACCTGAGAGTCCGAACGATATGAGCAATTCTAGTTCATCCCTCCACGCGCTGTCAATACGAACGGACAAAAGCCTTCATTTCATCCCCTACTGGGGCCTGACTCGATGATTTTCGCCGTTCGGGCCCCTTTACAAGCCCATCTCCGCCTCCGATAGAAGCGCCGCGGCCTCGGTCAAAGATGTCGGCAGCTCGTACACACATCGAAAACCGACCCATGGGCTGCGCGTCGAGTACGGGCTCTCGACGGCGCGAAGAAGGCCGTCTTGGCCCAGGTCGCCGTAAGAGCCGCCGCGCACGATCATGGAGGCCCCAAAGTTGGGCGCTTCCTTGGAATTCGCCGAAGACGGCTGGGACAGGGTTCGCGTCCACTCCATGACGTTCCCATACATGTCGTAGCAACCGAAATGTGTCTTGTCTTTCTCATGTGAACCCACGGTTTGCGGGCCCCCGCCGCCGCCCGAATTAGCAGCCTCCTCCTCCCACTCGTCACCCCAAGGAAATTGCACGGGCAAGCCCGACTTGCCATATGCCGCTCGCGCCCACTGCGCCTCGCTGGGAAGCCGAAGACCGTTGCTTGCCGCGTAAGCCTGCGCGTCGTAGAACGACACATTCGTGGCGGGCGCCTCGGGGTCACCGGCGCCTTCGTGAGAGCGCCACTCGGATGTCCGCGCGAATTCGCCGTACTCACCCGACGTCACCTCGTTCGCCTGAATCAGAAAGGCGGGCGTAGCGAGAGACCTCTTCGCGACCCCTCCGGTCTGGGTGGTGACTTCTCCCGCTGGGATAAAGACCATTCCCCGGGGAGCGGCCGCAGCCGCGATAAGAAGATGCAACGCATTCCATCCGGCCCGGACCCTTTCGGCGGTGTCCACCTCGAAACCAAGCTTCACCACGGCCCATGCGCGTTCACCTTCGGATACCCATTCGCCGAATTCCCCGCTAGGCCGGCCGAGCGCGATGCCGCGCGCCTGTTCCACGAGCGAGCCCATAAACTGGAACTGTTCGTCCGGTGTAGTGGGTGGACCCGCGCGTTGCGCCAGACCAGGCGATTCAGCTCCGGAAATCTCGGCTGCCAAGCCGCGCCGGTCGCTTTCCACTTTCGCCATGCCCCCCACGAATCCAGCGCCTATAAGCGCCAGCAAGCCCATCGCGATGGCCCGTTGCGCCATCGCAACTCGGCGCCCCCGCGCTCCCTCCTTTAGCCGCTGCGAAGTCGATTGTTCGCGAACCGCTTTCGCCACCGCGCTCAGCGCCTCGCGGAGTTCGACTGCCGTGCCGTAGCGCTTCTCGGGGTCGGTTTCGAGGCATGTCGCGATGACGGTATCGAGGCCGGCCGGCACACCGCGCGACAACTCCGACGCCGCTCGAGGTACAATCGCAGGCGTCAGGCCGGTCACAATTTCGTAGAGCATGACGCCGACGCTATAGATATCCGCCCGCGCATCGACTGACGCGCTGTTACGGAGCTGCTCGGGCGACATGTAGTGCGGCGTGCCCATGACCATTGATGTGGCGGTCAGATTGGGATTGCTCATGAGCTTCGAGATGCCGAAGTCCATCAGTTTGACCGCGCCACTCGTGGCAATCATGACGTTTTCAGGCTTGATATCTCGGTGAACGGTGTAGTCGTGGGCATACTTGAGGGCGGCGCACAACTCGTCGAACACTTCGAGAATTTTCGGGAGTGGCAAGAGATAGCCCGGGGGCAATTCGTCCATCAGTTCGCGCAACGATTTCCCAGGGATGAACTCCATCGAGATGTAAATGATCCCGCTCTCGATGCCGATATCGTGGACCCGCACGATGTTGGGATGCGAGAGCTGGCGGGCGATACGCGCTTCGTTGAGAAACCGCGCGACAATCTGCTTGTCTTGCGCGTAATGGGGCAGCAACGTCTTGAGCGCCGCGACTTCTTTGAGCGTAGTGTCCTCTACCCGGTAGATGCATCCCATGCCCCCGCGGCCAATAACATTGTTCACCACATACCGCTGAGCGATGAGCTGGCCTGGCTGGAATTCGGCGGGCGCCTCTTCTTGAACTTGGATGTCTACCACAAGAAGAGCCCCCCCGCATTCCACGCAGGTCTTGCTGCCCTCTTCGTTCACCGTGCCGCACGCTTGGCATCTGACTTTGTTCACGAATCGCGTTCCCGTGACGCTCCCCAACTTCAACTCCCGCCACCCCATCCTAGCGCCTGTGCGCGCGCAGTGCAACGATGATACACTTCCCTTTCCAACATGCGCCGATCCCACATGAGGAGGTTTGTAACAGTGACAATAGAAGGCATTTTCGGAATACTGGGTTATGGAAACATGGGCGCGGCCATTCTCGAGGGGCTGGTCAAGACCGGTACGCTTCAGGCCGATCGGGCTCTCGTGTTCGACGTGGATCCGGACAAGGGAAAGAAAGCGGGCGCCCTCGGTGCGCGATGCGCGCAGTCTATCGAGGAACTCACCGGAAATGGAGATGTCCTCTTGCTCGCCACCAAGCCCCAAGACGTGGCCGGAGCCCTCAAGGCGATGCGCGGCGCGTTTTCTACGGAAAAGTCCCTTGTCATCTCCATCGAAGCGGGCATTTCTGTGGGATTCATCCAGAACGCTTTGGGCAGCGCGACACGCGTCATTCGCGTCATGCCCAACACCCCGGCACTGGTGGGCGCAGGGGCCGCGGCCATGGCGTTGAGCGATACCTGCTCCGATACAGATAGTGCTATAGCCACATCCATATTCGGCGCCGTCGGCATCGTCGAACAGGTGCCCGAGGCCGCCATGGATGCGGTGACCGGTCTGAGTGGCAGCGGCCCCGCCTACTTCTTTTACATGGTAGAATGCATGGCGGCCGCGGCTATCAGGGAGGGGCTCGGCGAAGAGCAGGCTACGCGCCTCGCCACGCAGACGCTCCTCGGCGCCGGGCGTCTCCTCGCGGAATCCGACGAAAGCGCGGCGACCGTTCGCGAACGGGTAACCTCGAAGGGCGGAACCACCGCGGCGGCGCTGAATAGCTTCCGCGAAAGTGGCTTCGAGGAGGTGGTGCAGGCGGCGATTTCGGCCGCTGCGGCGCGCTCCCGGGAACTTGGGCAGTAGCCCGGAGATGAATGGGGTATCGACGCAATCTCCGTGGAGACAGGTATGGCCTATCGAAAACTTCTTCCAGTAGCCCTCGGCGTGCTCGCATTGAGTTGGGCCGTGCCCTCCGCCGCCCAAACCACGTTGGACTTGGACGAGTTCTTCGCCGAGTTCGCCAAGAAACGCGAAGGGATTCAGATGCTCCGCGCCCCCTTCACGCAACTGAGCGTCACAACAGACGATAAAGTCACTTCGACAGGCCATATCATCTACGCCCGCCCAAAACGGATCGTTCTGCGCTACGATGGCTTCGAGGACGCCGGGGACGCCATGGTGTACTTGACCGATGGCAAGGTCTATTACGAATACGACGAGGAGTCGCGCCAACTGCAATCCTGGAAGATCGAAGATCGGCCCGGCACGGAGGCGCTCTTCTTCGGCTTCAGCGATGACTCGGCCCGGCTCCGCGACGCTTACGATATGTTTCTTCGCCCGCCGGAAGACGGGGGCGGCGGCGTCGAGTTGGAGTTGCGGCCTCTCGACGCCGACTCCGGTGAATCGGGATTCGAGAAGATCGTATTACAGCTCAGGAAGAAGGACTTGCTCCCCACGAAGATTTATCTCGTAAACGACGCCGAATCAAACATGACAATCCAGGTCGGCGTATTCTCGATCAATCGGGGCGACGGATCGGACGCCACTCTCCTGGTTCCCGAGGGCACGGAAATCCTACACGATGACGAGTATGTCGAGACGACCGGGCCCGAAGGCGTTCGGGTCCCCCGCCCCAATCCTGGCGCCAACGACAACGGTTCCGCTCCGTGATCCCCCTCATCCTAGCGTCCGCTTCGCCACGGCGAAAGGCCCTCCTCGAAGCGCTCGGAGTCGAGGTCCGAGTCGAGGTCAGCGGCGTTCCGGAAACCGCCGAAGGATCGCCCGAAACCGTCGCGGCCGGCAACGCCGAACTCAAATGCCGAGACGTGGCCAAACGGATCGACAGTGAAGCCCTCGTCATCGGGGCCGACACTATCGTCACGCTTGAGGGGACCGTCATGGGCAAGCCCCGCGGCCACGGCGAAGCTCGCGACATGCTTTCTCGCCTTTCCGGGAACACCCACGAGGTGGTCACGGGAGTCGCCTGCGCCCGCGTGGGCAGCGGCGCATTCGGCCGTGGCACGGAAACGACCCGAGTCACCTTCCGCGCCCTCGAACCCGGCGAAATCGACTCTTTCATTGAGGCCGTCAACCCCGTCGACCGGGCCGGCGCGTACACCGTCGACGGACCGGGAAGCCTCCTCGTCGCCAGTTACGAAGGCTGCTACCAGAACGTGCTCGGCCTCCCCATCGTCCGCCTCGAATCCCTCCTTCGCGAGCTCGGCGACAGCCTCTACCCCCGCATGAGCCCCCACCGCGCCCGTTTTCTCTAGCCCGGTTATCTGCGTGTCCGATTCTTGAGTTCGCTGAAAAGCTACGCGCCTCACCATGCAGAAGTCGCGAGATCCCCACGCCTGGCTCTGCGAGAACGGACCGCAACATCCCCGTGCCGGAGGCAAATTGTGGAAAAGACGAGATGTCTGAATCGACTGTCGTCCCAACCTTTGGGTGCGGGGATTCTTGGAAGCTCGACCCTCCCCCAGGCCCTCCCTAGAAGGAACCTTCCAAGAAGTACAGAGAACCAAAAACCGGCGGCGCGGGGAAAAATTCGACGCCCGAGAATGGACCACATTGAACGATCTCTGCTTCAGGTGACAAAAAGTTCAATTGAAAAACTGCCTCAACGCACCCGGTTGGACTTTTTGGAAGGCCCCTAAAGGAGGGGGGTCAGGTTCAGCACCTACGCGTGGTTACCGGTGTATTGATTCCTATTATTTCCATCTTATCCGTCATACTGAACGAAGCGAAGTATCTCTTCATTTCATTGGACTTCTGGCGTAGAGAGATCCTTCACTTCGTTCAGGATGACCGAAAAGGCGCGCTTGCGTCAGTCCCTATTCTTTCTCAGTTTCTTGTTAACAGTCCTATATTTCCTCATTCCTCGTTCCCGCGATCCTCCGTATGAACGAGGGCAGCGCCGAACTACGATTCCGATGCGTCGTCCAGCAGCTTCTTTAGGCGGTAGATGAATTCGTGGGCTTCCTTTGGGGTCAACGCATCCGGGTCGATGCCGCGCAGTTCCTTCTCGACCGCGGAGTCTTTCGCGGGCTGCCGCGGCCCGAAAAGGTACATCTGTTCTGGAATGCCCAATGCGGCCGTGTTCCCCGATTCGAGGTGGTCGAGGATTTCGTGGGCGCGGCGGATGACTTCGTTGGGAAGGCCGGCGAGTTTGGCGACTTGGATGCCGTAGCTGTGGTCCGCGCCGCCCTCGGCGATTCGATAGAGGAAGACGACTTTGCCACTCCATTCGCGCACGGAGACGTTGACGTTCTTCCCGCGTTCGAGTTGGTTACCCAATTCGCTTAGCTCGTGGTAGTGGGTGGCGAACAGCGTCTTCGCACCGAGGTTGTTGTGGATGTGCTCGGCGACGGACCACGCGATGGAAATGCCGTCGAAGGTACTTGTGCCCCGTCCGATCTCGTCGAGGACGATGAGGCTTCTTGAGGTGGCCGTGTTGAGTATGTTCGCCGTTTCGATCATCTCGACCATAAAGGTGCTCTCGCCCCGCGCCAGGTTGTCGGATGCGCCGACGCGTGTGAAGATGCGGTCGACAACTCCGATACGCGCCTCCGCCGCCGGGACAAAGCAGCCGATTTGCGCCATCAGCGCGATCAGCGCTACCTGCCGAAGGTAGGTGGATTTGCCCGCCATGTTGGGGCCGGTCACAATCACCAGCGACGCGTCCAGCGGGTCGAGGAGTATGTCGTTCGGGACGAATTCGCCGGCCTTCATCAGATGCTCGACGACCGGATGGCGTCCATCGCGAATGCGCAGTTCGTCGCCTCCGTCGATGGATGGCTTGATGTAATTCTGCGTTACGGCGACCTCGGCAAAAGAAAGGATCACGTCCACCGTGGCGATAGCGTTCGCGGTCTGGTGTACGCGCTTGGCCTCGGCCGCGACTCGTTCGCGCAGGGCCACGAACAGGTCGTACTCCCGCTTCTGCATTCGCTCTTCCGCGTCGACGATTTCCACCTCGCGCTCTTTGAGCGCGGGTGTAATGTAGCGTTCCGCGTTGACCAGCGTTTGCTTGCGCTCGTATTCGGGCGGCGCGAGGTGACTGTTGACCTTTGAAATCTCGATGTAGTAACCGAAGACTTTGTTGTAGCCCACCTTCAACTTCGGAATGCCCGTGCGTTCGCTCTCTTCGCGTTGCAGCGAGGCAATCCAATCCCGCCCCCCCGTCACAAGCGTTCGCAGCCGATCCAGCTCCTCGTCGTAGCCGTCGTGGATGACGTTGCCTTCCATAAGCGTCACGGGTGGCCGATCTTGAATACCCGATTCGATCCAGGAACAAACATCGTCCAACGAATCGATGCCGTCCCGCAACTCCGTAAGCAGCGGCGCCTGAAACGGGGCCAGCGCGCTCTTGAGCCGCGGCGCTTGCGCGAGCGATACGCCGAGGGCCTTTACATCGCGCGCGTTGCCCGACTTCGACGTGATGCGGCCGAGCAGGCGCTCCAAATCGGCGATAGGCTTGAGGATTTCCCGAAGCGTCAGCCGCGACTCGCCATTGTCGTGCAGCGCCTCGACCGCGTCGAGCCGCGCCCAGATTTCTTCGACATCCAACAGCGGATGGAGAATCCACTGACGCACCTTTCGCGCGCCCATGTGCGTGTGGGTGCGGTCGAGAACATCAAGGAGCGTCCCCTTTCGGCGCTTGTCCAGTAGCGATTCGACCAACTCGAGGTTGCGCTGCGTGTTCCCATCCAACACGACGAAGCCGGAGGGGCTGTAGCGGCGTGGCATGCGCAGGTGCGGCACGGCGTCGCGTTGGGTCTCTTGGATATAGGATAGAGCCGCGCCCGCGCAGGCCAAGGCCTGGGCCGCATCCTCGAGGCCAAGCCCTTTGAGCGTTGCGATGTCGAACTGGCCCTTCAGAAGCTCCGCGCAGTGTCCGGGATCGAATTCATGATCGGGGCGCAGCGTAAACGCGATACCGTCGAAGCGCTCCTGAAATCGCTCCAGCGTTCGACTCTCGATGCCATCCGAGACCAAGACTTCCACGGGCGAGGTGCGCGTCAACTCGTCGGCCAGGGCCTGTTCGGGCAACGCGTGTATCTGGGCCGTCAGGAATTCTCCGGTAGTCACGTCTACCAGGGCGAGTCCCGCCAAACCGTTCTGGCACAGGAGCGCGCCCAGATAGTTGTTCGCGCGCTCTTCGAGCAAGTCCGGTTCGAGCACCGTCCCCGGCGTCACGGTGCGAACCAATTCCCGTTTGACGATCCCCTTCGCGTCCTTGGGATCTTCAACTTGATCGCAGAGAGCTACGGTGCGTCCGGCTTTGATGGCGCGGGCCACGTACCCATCCACCGAACGCGCAGGCACACCGGCCATGGGAATTGGGTTCTCCTTCCCCGCGCCATCGCGCGAGGTAAGCGTGAGCCCGATCAGCTCCGCCGCGTCGATGGCGTCCTCGAAAAACAGTTCGAAGAAATCGCCCATGCGAAAGAAGAGGAGGGAGTCTCCCGATTGCGCTTTCGCTTCGATGTATTGACGCAGCATGGGCGTCAATTTGGATTGAGGAATGTCTTCGAGTTTTGCCCACTGCCGGTCCGTCATAATCTAGGGATTATATCGTCAATCCCTGCGGGGTTGTGAACGACTCGTCTTGACCGCGGACAAGAAGGGTGTCAGGACCGGGCTCCAGCCCGGATATCTCATTCGAGTATGGGCTGTCCCTTCTTCAGCGTTGGCCCGAGTGGACACTCGCCGCAACGGGGCGTTCGGCGGCAGAACCGGTTGCCCGTCCACACGAGTAGTCCGTGATACTCCTTGAAGGTGTCGACCTGGGGATCGAGGCGGGTTTCGAAGAGCGCGCGCAGATCCTCGTAGCCAATCGCAGGATCCACTAGCCCGTGGCGAGATAGGATTCGCCGGGTGTAGGTGTCGACGACGAATACTAACTTATGGCAGGCGTACAAAATGATGTCGTCCGCCGTTTCCGGTCCTATGCCGTGTAGGGCTAGAAGCTCGTTACGCAACTCGGGCAGGGGAAGCTTCGCGAGACGCTTCATGCTTCCCCGGTGGCGCGCGTTGAGGTACTCGCAGAAAGCGCGCAGGCGCTTGGCTTTGACGCGGAAGTAGCCGGATGGACGGAGCGCGGTTTCGAGTCGGGAGGGCTCGCACTCGACGATGCGTTTGGGGCGCATGAGCTTAGCCGCCTTGAGGTTGACGATGGCCTTTTCCACATTCGACCAGACCGTGTTCTGCGTCAGGATCGCGCCGATCGCGACTTCGAATTCAGAACCGGCCGGCCACCAACCCGTCGTTCCAAAATGCTGGAACATGCGGTCGTAGTAGTCGTCGAGCGTACGCTTTGCCACTCTACTTGCGATGGTGGGCCATCCAATCGCGCGAAATCGACGAGCCGCGGCGCCTCGCGCCTGACGTCGAGAGTCTTCAAGCCGGCAGGCCACGCCACCCAGGTTTGAGATCTAGGCCACGGCGCTGGACGGTCTAGGCCTAGGGCCGCTCAACCGCCCGGACCGCCTGGGCCTGGGCCGCGAGGGCCTGGAGGAGCTCCGCCAAGACGAGCTGGACTACCGGGACCCACGGCGGGCGGTTGTGACTGGAAGAGCTTCCTAGCTCTTTCGGCATCGGTAATCTTTTCTTTGGCGCTATCGATCTGGTTCCGAATTGCTTCTTCGTCGAGCGACCCTGGTTTAACGGAAATGCCTTGAAGAAGCGCTGGCACTTTTCCGTATGCTGCGACCGCAGTGTCAAACCTGTTCTCGATAAGGGCTGTGTCGCCCTCATCCACGAGGGCATCCGCCGTGTCCAGGACTTCGTCAATAATATCGCGGATGGACTTTTGAATACCTTTACGCTCACTTTCCGCCGTGGCCGCCAAATCCGGGAAACGGTTATTGACGAGGGAATCCAGAAGGTTCCGAGCAGATTTGTAGACGTCCATTGCGGTCGCAAACGCCTTTTGAGACCACTTTCGCTCCGCTTCCTGGCTCACTTCGCGGGATTTGGCGAGAGCGCTGCTCTGCATGTTGTAGTCCTTCCTCCGTGAGGCAACTTGGCTTTTGGTCTCGCTGATCATGTCCGCGGCATAATTGCTCGCGCGGTCACACTCCAAAGCCTTCTGGAAAGCGAGCAGCGCCTCCTCCAAATCCGCGTCTGTCGCGTCCGGGCCCGCGGCCCTGCGAAGGGCCGCGTCGCCAACGGATTCGTAATGGCGCGCGAGTTTCAACGCGGCCGACTTGCGCTGAGGCCCTTGGATTCGTCGAGCGAGCTGCCATTCGGATACGCCGCGCTCCTTCGCATCTGGCGTTTTCGATTCATCGCCGAAGTTGTAGTATAAATCGCCAACGACTTCGTAGGACTCGCCCCGCCCCTGGTTCACTCTGGCGAACACCCGGTAGGCCCGGTTCGCCTGTTCCATGTTTCCCTTCATGTCGAGAAGGTAGGCAATCTCATTCACACTGTACTCGCTCAAAATCGGCGCAGACGACGCGGTATCGTTGGTCGAGGCGCGGTCCACAAAAACGGTGTACCACGCGTTGACTACCGCCTCGACCGAACGCGATAGGTAATCCTGCGCGGCTTGGGCCAGGAAGCCATCGCCGCCCAGGCCGCGGTCGTAATCGTCGCGAATCATCTTGCTGTCGTCAGCGAAAAAGAGGCGCCGTTCGCGAAAGTACTCAGGCACATTACGAAGATACACATTGGATCTGGCGGTGCGAACCGCGCGCAAACTTGCAAGTTGATCTTCCAGGTCCGTGTCGATCTTGATTTTCAGGTCCCCGCCATCTTGCTCGGACGAGGCGTACTCTACGCCGTGAGGCAGAATTGCGTCGGCCACGAGGGCCGAAAGCGCGCCCATGCGATAGGCGAAATAGCTGCCGGTACCGTCTTCACGCACGGTTCTCAGGAGTTGGATTTCGTGACTGACCGCTATAATGGCCTGCGAATCGCTGGAGATGGGGATTGATTCTCGGACGACCCCATAGCCATCCTCCGCGCCGCGGTAGAGGTCTTGTTCGTAGTTGGACACTTCGGCTCTGAACGAGTCATAGAAATCTTGGCGGATCACCTGGAGCGCCGCGCGCGTGATCGCTTTTCGCGCGTTCGGCCCCCATGCCGCCGCGTCGCCCGCCAACACAGCGAAACACATTCCGGCAACCAGTAGCGTGTTTAGTCGTCGCATAATCGTATACCTCGTTTCGGCGAGTTTGTAGTGCCGCGATACGCCCACCCCATCGGGGGCGTAAACAACAGCATGAGATCCGCTCAAGATGGCCTAACCTTAACGCTCACGACTACCCGTTCGCCCTGAAGAGCGCGGTATTAGGCTACTTTCACGGTGGCTACGCTATCACAATACGCAGCGATCTGTCAATAATAAATGGAACGGGCGGGGATTAATCGGGCGTACGCGGCGCGACTGGACCGAGAGCGCCAAACTCGTACTGGACGAGAGACGCCGCCACCGTGGCCGCGACTTCGGCGCGCAGGACCGATGGCCCCAGCGAAATCGGCGTAGCGCCTTTCCGCAGGGCGAGTTCGACCTCGCCGGCCGTCAATCCGCCTTCCGGCCCTATGAGGATTGACGCCGCGCGGCCCGCGCCGAGGGCGTCGCGGATGGGGATTGCCCCGCGGGCCAGCGTGGCGGCGAGCACGGGTGTGTCGGATGCCGCAAGCGCTTCCTCGAGTCCGCTGTGGATTTCGAACGTGGGCAAGTGGAGCCGGCTGCATTGCTTGCAGCTCTCGATAGCGGCCCTTTCCCACTTGCCCGAGGGTTTCGGCGGCCGTTCGGAGCGTTCTCCCTCAAAGAACCGGAAGGTCGATACGCCCAATTCGGTGCAACGGCGAATCAGGGCAGTCACGCTTTTCTCTGCATGAAGCGCCGCCGCTAGTATCGTCAGGCGGGTGGGCGGAACCTCGGGGTCGGAAACGCGCGCGATCTCGACGCGAACGGAACGGCGTTCGGCGTGGGTGATGGCGCCGAAAAACTCGCGCCCGCTCCCGTCGAAGAGGGATACGGCCTCGCCAACCTTGACGCGTGCGACACGCAACGCGTGATGGCGCTCCTCGTCCGACAATTCGATCACAGCGCCCGCGGCCATGCCGCCCGGCACGAAGAATCGGTAGACATGTGCCATGACGCTCAGCCACGCTCCGTAGAGGAGCCGAATTGACGCAGCAACTCCGCCGCGGAATCCCTGCCCCGCGCGACGGCGATATCGAGCGCCGTCTGGCCGGCGTTGTTCGCCGCGCCTGGGTTAGCGCCCGCGTCGATGAGAGACCGAATAGCCTCTTCGCGGCCTCGTTGCCCGGCCCAGTGAAGGGCCGTCTCGCCCAATTGCGTTTTCGCGTGGACCTCCGCGCCCAGGGCAAGCAGGCGCTCTAGCAGAGGCGTCTTCCTGTGCCCTTTTCGCGCGATGAGGTGGAGCGGCCGCTGGCCCTCGTCGTCCTCCGCATTTACGTTGGAGCCAGCGTCCAGCAGGAGTTCTACGACCGAGTCATGTCCGCGCGCGATCGCCCAGTGGAGGGGCGTTATGCCTTCGTCGTCCGCGCCGCTAACGGGGGCTCCGGCATCGAGGAGACTGCTGACAGCTTCAGGGTCGCCCCGTTTCGCCGCGCTATGGAGTTGTTCGATCATGGGTTGTTCTCTCGCGAAAGTGCCCGCTATCAATCCTCACGCCCACAATAATAGCCGAAGGACCGGCAAGATTTGGAGTACGGGAGCTTGCTGCCGCTTTTCAGAGGGGAGCTTGCTCCCCGGCATCGACACTTGTGCCACACCAAACCTTCGGAAACCGGAAGCAAGCTTGCATAGCTAAGACGCCACCGACAAAAGTCGGCGATCTCGATAGAAAGCGCGACATGGTCATTCTGAGCAAAGTAATGAATCTCTTCTCCGCTAGACGACTTGTGCACGAAAGAGATCCTTCGCATTCGCTCAGGATGACAGCCCTGGCGACTCCTGTCGGTCGCATCAACTAAAGCGCAAGCAAGCTTGCGCACTCCAAAGAGCCCTTCGTCTAACCGATTCTGTAAGGTACGCATAGCAAGAGGCTATACTACAGGTTCCACACGGAACTTCCCACAACCGTCCATCCATGGCGTCCATTCATGAATCTTCATTGTAGACCCTCCGCGTTGCGTGGCGCCGTTGAAATACCCGGCTCGAAGTCTCACACGATTCGGGCCGTGGCCATCGCGGCAGCCGCTGAGGGAGAAAGCCGCATCCGCGAACCTCTCGAATCGAACGACACCGAGGCCGCTATCGATGTGTACACCGCCTTGGGCGCGCTCATCGAAAAGGAGAAGGGCGTGTGGCGCGTCAAGGGCACTGGAGGCGCGTTCCAAGCCCCGCCGGAGACGGTCGACGTGGCCAACTCGGGAACGACTTTGCGTATCGCTTTGGGGTCGTGCGCCCTCCTAGAGTCGGGCAGCGCCACGCTCACCGGGGACGAGCAGATCCAACGCAGGCCCGCAGGCCCGTTGGCGGCCTCTCTCACCGATCTCGGCGCGACGGTTGAATCGCTGACCGGGTCGGGCTGCGCACCGTTCCGGGTCGAGGGCACACTGACCGGTGGCGAGACCTCGATCGAAGCGGTGACGAGTCAGTATGTAACCAGCTTGCTCATGGCTGCGCCTCTTGCGGCGGGTGACTCGACGATAAAGGTTCCGCTGTTAAACGAGCGGCCTTACGTGGGGATTACGTTAGACTGGCTCGAACGCCAGGGCATCCGCGTCGAGTACGAAAGCGACTACAGCGAATTCCACATGCCCGGCGGCCAATCCTACGATCTAGTCAATCGCCGCATCCCCGGCGATTTTTCCTCCGCGACTTTTTTCCTCGCCGCGGGCGCGCTCGGCGGCAACGACGTGGCCAGCCTGGGCCTCGACATGGGCGATACGCAAGGCGACAAGGCAGTCGTGGACTATCTTCGCGCCATGGGGGCGGAAGTCGCGGTCACGGACGAGGGTGTCTCCGTGCAGGCTGGCCGGTTGGAGGGCTGCGAACTGGATCTTAACGCAACGCCCGACGCCCTGCCCATGATGGCCGTGGCTGCCTGCTTCGCCAGCGGCAAAACACGGCTGCTCAACGTTCCTCAAGCCAGGTTGAAAGAAACGGATCGCATCGCTGTTATGGCTGAGGAACTAACGAAAATGGGGGCCGACATCGAGGAGCGTCCGGATGGGCTGATCGTACGCCAAAGCGATCTGAAGGGCGCGTCCGTCGAAGGCCACGGCGATCACCGCGTCGTCATGTCACTCGCCATCGCCGCGACGCAAGCCTCGGGCGACACTGTGGTGGGCGGTGCCGATGCCGCGGCCGTGACGTACCCCGGTTTCGTCGAAGCGTTGCGGGGTCTAGGCGGCGAAGTAGAGCTGCTCTAAAGGACTTGATCGAAATTGCTTTGTCAAGTCCGCAAGAATCGGGGAAAATCCCGGCTTCGCTCAACAGCACTCACCCCTGTGCCAAGGGCAAATCGGGTGAGAAACACGGCTCAGATTAAGGGGACCCTCCGAATGTGGGACCGCTGCCTCGGCGCTTGTCGGGCAGAGGGAAGACTTCCGGCATGAGTCGACCGCCGGGGCGACGGTCCCACATTTGTGCTCTTGAACAACAAGAAGCAATGAGTTCACAGGTGTTTCTTAGTGGTTGTGGCAAAACAAGTCGGTCAAACGGGTTGGGGCCAATTAGGCT
>CAYNZS010000023.1:0-26140 GCA_964401695.1 uncultured Nitrospirales bacterium | reverse complement strand
GACAGGTGGCTTCGCGTGCATCCGAACAGCGGGAGGGGTGCAGTTCAGCTTGGTGATGTTTGACGACGGCAAAGGCAGTAGGCCAGCAGTGACAAAACGGTTGGACCAAGTGGTCTCAGTCAGGAACTAGCCCATGAAAAAACAAAAGTTTCGAAACGATCAGGGCGCGGCTCTGATGCTCTCCCTCATATTCATGATGGCCATGGCCATCATCGTGGCGGCGATGGCGAACCGCAATCTGAACCAGACGCGTCAAGTAGTGTTGTACACGGATTTCAACGACGCCTTGGCGGGCGTGGAGGCGGCTCTCGCTTTGGCGCGCGCCGAACTGAACGGGGGCGCCGGAACGAATTTTTCCGATCTGGATGGAATGATTGGCGTGAAGGCCGGCCAAAAATTCGAGCACGTGCCGAGCTTCGACCCAGAGAAGGCGGCGCCGATCGAGTTGGCAAGCATGCCCAACGTGGAGTATTTCGCGTACACCATTCCCTGGGCTACCGATGGAAAGGACAATAACGGCGACGAAAACACCGACGAAGAAGCCGAAGAGGATTACTTCACCGTCTACGCCCTCGCGCGCGCGACCGGAGGCGGCGCCGAACGCACAGTGGAAGTGGTCATGAAGTCCTCGAACGTTAATATCTGGACGAACGCCATTTTCGCGGGCGAGGGCAAGGCCAGAGGCCTTATCAACGGCAACGTAGAAATTCATGGCTCGGTTCATCTTCTCGGCACAGGCCTGAATCCGGGCGACGAGGCAGTGTCGGCTATCGAGCTGAGCGGCACTTGCCTGATTCACAATAATTACAACACCTCGGGCTCCAACGCCCCAACGAGCGATCAATGGGGTCGCATTCCGGCTCCACCGACGACGTCGGTCGATGGGGAATTGGTGAGCACCTTGAACGCGAAGCTGCGGGTGAAGAAAGGCCTGGTCGGCCTTTCGGGAAACAGCGAGATTGGCGAGGTAAATGTCGCTGGAAATCCCGACAAGGAAATGATGGATGGGATCTTCGTCAACGATGGCTGGACCGGCAATGCCCTTGACGCGGACGGAAACCCGGTCAATACCTACAGCGACAACGGGTCCGCCAACGGCTACGATCTAGGCGGGGCGATCCCCATGCCCATCTACGCTGACGATGGTGGCCGGGACCACTTGGCCTACTTTCTCGAGGAAGACGGGGTGGGGGAAGGGTTTCACGTCCCCTACGTGGGCGACCTGACGATTGCTAACGACGGAACCTCGTTTTATTGGAATTCCACCACGGGCGATATGTTTGAAGCCGTGGACCCCGTTACGACGGGGCCACCCGATAGTCATCACGATGGGATTCCCCTGCCGAATAAGGGCACCTTATCCAATACGGACCACTACATCTACTTTGACGCAGATGCGGGAGAGTTGACCGTAAATGGCCGCGTGGCCGTGGATGGTAACATTCTCTTCACGGACGACGGGGGCGGCTCCAACGAAATTCTTTACACGGGAAAGGGCTCCATACTCGCGTACGACGCGGACGCTTCAGGCGACGGTGGCGATGTGGACATCGATATTTCGCTTCTGACGATGAACGCCGACGGTACGACTGAACTCAGTTTCCCCGACAATCTGTTGGGCGTCATGGCGGAGGATCAGATGAACATTGCGGACTCCGCCCAGATGACCATCATGGGCGGCTTTTACGCTCAGGGCGAAGTGATGGTTAACCAGCAGACAAACATCTTTGGTACGATAGTCGGCAATGACTTCAACATGGGCGGTCAGCTTCCGGGCATCTATCAGGTGCCTGGGCTGGAAGACGCATGGCAGGCGGATGTGCGCATGATCGGCGCGAATCCGGTCCGATTCATAGCTCCAGTATCCTGGCGAGAACTCGGAGTGGGGTAAATGGCAAGCGCACCAGCGCAGCGGAAGAATAAACGACCGACAGGCAGCAAGAAAGACAAGCGAAAAACGCTCGGCGAAATCTTAGTCGATTCCGGGACGATAACTGAGGTCCAACTCAAAAAAGCCCTTGAGGAGCAACGCCGCAACCCGGCGAAGCCCCTCGGGGCTATTCTTGCCGATCTGGACTACGTCAGCGCCACGGTGGCGGACGCGGTGGTGGCGCGCTATCACGACCGAGAGCGCCGCCATGTGGGGAAGATCCTTGTCGATGCTGGGCTTATCACGCTGGCGCAGCTCGACGAAGTTCTCGAGGAGCAGAAAAGCCTCTCGGCCGACCGGCTAGGCGCCATGGTCGCGGCGCGGGGATTTGCGACGGAAAAAGAAATCGAGCGCGCGCTCAAGTGGGCCCAAAGGGATAATGCCCCCCTTCTGGTGGGCGCTATGGTACTCGCCGCCGGACTGTTTGTGGCACTCCTCTTTTCTCCCAAACCCGCGGAAATCGAGGAAGCGGCGCCTCCGCCCGTACCGGTTACGGCGGCGGAGACGGACGCGGTCGTGAACACGGTCGCGACCTCGGGTCCATTCAAGCCCGCCCCGACCGCCGCGGACAAAGCGCGGGTCCATATCGACAACTATAAAGAGGAATTGGAAACCGATCCGGACAGCGAGGAAACGCCCCACAATTTAGTCCGCATCGCAAATCTGAACTACTCGCAAGTCGGGGATTACGAGCAAGCGGTCGTTTATTACGAGCGTGTGATAACCGAGTTTCCCTTCTTCAAGCGGATTGAGGATATCTATCTGTCGCTCGCAAAGTGTTACGAGAATCTGGACGATGATCGGATGGAACGCGAAACCTACCGGCGCATGCTCGACTACTACCCCAAAAATTCGCAGTACTACGAATTCGCGCAGCAGAAGCTGGCTCAGCGGTAGTCCCCAGCGCAGCCTCCTGCCGGGTGGCGCCTTCAAGCTTGTTTGGAGGCACGACTACTTCTACCGAGCCCGCTCCTACTCACTACGCATGCGTCTACTTTTGAATCTGCCCAAGAGTCCCTCTTCTGCTCCGTCTTCTTTGGGTCATGTCATGTTTCCTTGCCGGGCTAGAAGTGCGATACGCCTCCGTCGATCGAGAGCGTATCGCCCGTGTGGTACGAACTCGCGTCGCTCGCGAGATAAACCGCCAGGCCACTGAAATCCTCGGGCTGGCCCCAGCGCCGGACTGGGATGCGTTTGAGCACTCGCTCTTTGAAGACGTCCGTATGGATGACCTTTTCAGTCATGGCCGTTTCAATCCAGCCTGGAATGATGGCGTTCGCACGGATCCCGTATCGAGCCTGGCCAACCGCCAGCGACTGAATCAGCGCGATAACCCCCGCCTTGGTCGAGGAATAATGTTCGCTCCCCGCCGCGCCAAACCGGGCCGTGCCGCTGCTGGTTACGACCAACGAGCCGCCTTGCCCGCGCTCCCTCATGTGCTTGACCGCTTCGCGGAACGTGTACATGACCCCCGTCATATTCACATTGAACACGCGGTCCCAGTCCTCAGTCGTCATCTTGTCGAAGGAGAGGCCGGTCCCGCCAATGCCGGCATTGGCAAAGCACGAATCCACATGGCCGAGCGTCTCCACCGTCTTCGCGAAGGAGTTGACTACCTCGGCTTCGTTGCTCACGTCGCACTTGAGCGCGACCACTTCGACGCCGTAACTCTTCAGCTTCTCCTCAGCCTTGGCGTTCTTATCCGGGTTCGTTCCCCAGATGCAGACATCCGCGCCATGTTCCGCAAGCCCCTCGGCGAACCCGAGTCCAATGCCACCATTCCCGCCAGTTACCAATGCAACCTTGCCTTTCAAGTCAAACATGTGATCTTTCTCCTTTTCGTTCTGAACGCGACAACGCATCCATGGTCGGTTCATGTCTCTTTGCGACTTTGCGTGGTCAAAAGTTCAATTCTCTACTAGGGTCGATACGGAATCGCCGGTGGTCCAAATTGTTCTCGCAACACCGCCTGCGCGTCCTCAAGAAAATCGCACAGGAGCGCGCGTGTTTCACGGGGGTCGATGATGTCTTCCATATCGAAGGCCTCGGCCGAGCGGAACGGCGAGGTGATCCCGTTAAGGCGCGCTTCGATTTCGGCTTTCTTGGCCTCGGGATCGGGGGCGTTATCGATTTCGCGGCGGTAGGCCGCCGTGACACCGCCGCTGATGTGCATCGAACCCCAGTTGCCGGAGGGCCAGGCGTAACGCCGGAACATGCCGCCGGTCCGGGCATGGCATCCGCCGGCGACGCCGTAGAGCTGCCGCGTGACAAAGGTAATCCAAGGAACGCGGGTGTCGCGGGTAGCCAAGACGAGACGGGCGCCGGCGCGGACGATGCCCTGTTTCTCCGCCTCGAGCCCGACCATGAAGCCCGGTTCGTCGGCGAAGTAAACCATGGGCAAGTGGAACGTGTCGCACAGTTTCAGGAAACGGGTAATCTTCTCGCCCGCGGCCACGTCCGTCGCTCCTCCCGATACGTTCGGGTTGTTGCACATGACGCCCACGGCGTACCCGTTTACCCGGGCCAATCCGACGATCCTGGATCCGCCGTAGAGCGGAGCGATCTCGAAGAGGCTATCGCCGTCCAGCACGCGGTCGAGGATAGCGTAGGGGTCGTATGCCTTCTTGTGGTCGCGCGGGATGATCGAAAGTAGCTCCTCAGCGCTTCGATCCTTGGGGTCGACCGCTTCGCGGCGCGGCGGCAATTCCCACACATGGCGCGGCATGTAGCTGAGGAAACGCCGAATGATGCGAAAGGCGTCCTCTTCGTCCTCAGCCAAATTTTCGATGACGCCATTTCCGGCCACTTGGATTTCTTCGTTGCCCAGTCCCTCTTTCGGAATGTCGTATCCGAGCGCCGCCTTGACGACAGGGGGGCCCCCGACGAAAACCTGACTCGTGCCTTTCACCATCAGGTTGAAATGCGCCAGGCAGGCCTCGACCGCAGGCAACCCCGCCACCGAACCCATCACGGCGGACACGACGGGGATGATGCTCAGCATATCCCAAGGCTTGGCGGGCCCAGGCTTTCCGGGTATGTAGGTGCGGCCCATCTTTTCGAAGGACTTGACGCTGCCGCCGGTGGCGTCGAGCAGCCGAACATAGGGAAACCGCCACTCCATGGCGATACCCTCGGCGTGGCCGCGCTTGTCCGCGACAGCGGCTTCCGCCGAGCCGCCGCGGACGGTGAAGTCGCCGCCGCTGAGCACTACCTTCCGACCGTCCACACGACACGTTCCGATAAGCGCATTGGCCGGAGTAAATTCCGCCAGCTTTCCGTTCTCGTAAGTTCCTCGGCCTGCGAGCCCGCCAATCTCTTGAAATGAGCCGGGATCGCCCAGCAACGCTATCCGTTCGCGCACCGTGAGTTTTCCGCGCTTGTGCTGACGCGCCACGCCCTCGGGTCCGCCCATTTGCCGGGCCAACTCCTGGCGATGCTTGAGTTCATCGATCTCTGGATGCCACGTCATGTTAGTGTTTCCCTAAATTGAAGATGGTGCGGTCGCACACGACAAAATCGGCAGGCATCGAATCAGGCGAACTGAATAGAGGATGTCTGCCACCAGAGGAAAAGAATACTGGACCTCGATGTGGATTTCATCTTATTGCTGGCCCAGCCCTTCCTTCACCGGAAATTCGTTGCCGGGACACTTCATGAACTCGACGTGGCCGTCCATGTAGAGGACGTTCGCCCGCCGGGAACGTGGCTGTACGCACTCATACTCGTGGTAGTGTAATCCCACATTCGTGCTTTTGAACAACAAGAAGCTTATGAGACCACAAGTGTTTCTTGGGAGTGCGACCCTCCCCCAGCCCCTCCCTAAACCAGGGAGGGGGCACGAGCCGTCCATTCACGTGATTACGAGTGTATTGAATCATACTGTTTCCATCTTATCCGTCATCCTGAACGAAATGAAGGATCTCTTCAACCGGAAGACTCAACATTAGCAAACGATCCGGAGCTTACGTGCGAGTCGGAAGATAATCTCTTATCGTGAGTCAATACACCAGAGCCAAATCGAGCCATCAATCCCCATCGGTTTAGGCTGACGCGTCTCGCTCGGACGCTTGTAAACGGCTTGAGACTTCAGTAAGGTCTAACAAAGCTTGATCGGGGCTTTGCGCGTGGGAGGATGCCCCGGCAGATTTGTGAGTAAGGAGCGGCGACATGGCTAACGAAGTCAACTCGAGTATCCTGACTCCTTTGAGTTTCATCCGGCGTAGCGCGAGCGTATACGCCGATAAGGTCGCCATCATCCATCGCGACAGGCAGTACACGTACCGCGAATTTGGCGAACGCGTCAACCGTTTCGCGTCGGCGTTGAAGGCTCGTGGACTGTGCAAAGGCGACCGGGTCGCGGTTCTGTTGCCGAATGTGCCCGCCATGCTCGACGCGCACTTCGCGGTTCTACTCGCGGGCGGGATGATTGTCCCCGTCAACATCCGCTTGGCCAGCCCCGAGGTGGAATACATCCTGAATCATTCCGGCTCGACATTTCTTCTGTGCGATTCGGAATTCGCTAGCCTGATACGGCCTATTCGCGGCAATTTGGAGACGGTAAAGCATTATGTCAACGTTATCGATGTAGAAGGCCACGAGCCACTCGGCCACGCTACGGGCTACGAGACCTTTCTCGCCGAAGGTTCTCCGGAAGATCTTCCGTGGGCTGTGGAAGACGAATCCGAGACAATTACCATTAACTACACCTCGGGCACTACGGGCCGTCCGAAGGGTGTCGTATTCACTCACCGGGGCGCGTATCTCAACGCTATCAACGAGACGGTCGAAACCCATATGCGGCCTGAATCCGTTTACATGTGGACGCTGCCCATGTTCCACTGCAACGGCTGGTGTTTCACCTGGGGTGTCACCGCTATCGGCGCGACGCATGTCTGTCTCCGTGCCTTCAATCCCCCCGATGTGTGGCGGACGATTCGGGAACAGAATGTCACCCACTTCAACGGCGCTCCGGTGGTGCTCATCGCGTTGTTGAACGACCCAGCGAACCCCAGCACACTCGACACACCCGTTACCATTTGCACAGCCGGCGCGCCGCCCTCGCCGACGCTTATCGAGCAGGTCCAGGCTCTGGGCGCGGAGGTCATCCACGTTTATGGCCTCACGGAGACCTATGGACCCTACACCGTCTGCGCGCCACAACCAGATTGGGGCGAGAAGTCCGCGGAGGAGCAGGGCAAGCTGCGCGCGCGCCAAGGGGTCAGCTTCGCGATGGCCGAACCTATTCGCGTTGTCGACGAGAACATGAACGACGTCCCCAAAGACGGGGAGACCCTCGGCGAAGTCGTCATGACCGGCAACATGGTAATGAAGGAATACTACAACGACCCCGAAGCCACGGCGGCCGCTTTCCGGGGCGGTTACTTCCACTCGGGCGATGTGGCCGTGTGGCATCCCGATGGCTATATTGGCTTGCGCGACCGCTCGAAGGACGTTATCATCTCCGGCGGCGAAAACATCTCGTCGATCGAAATCGAACAGGTCATCTACCGCCACCCCGCCGTGCTCGAATGCGCGGTCGTGGGGGTACCCCACGAGAAATGGGGCGAGTCGCCGAAAGCCTTTGTGACTTTGAAGGAAGGGCAGGAGGCCGGCGAAAAGGAGGTTATCGACTTCTGTCGCGAAAACATAGCGCACTTCAAGTGTCCTACCGCCGTCGAATTTATCGCCCTGCCCAAGACCTCGACCGGCAAGATCCAAAAATATCTACTTCGCGAGAAGGAGTGGGAAGGAAAAGAACACCGAATACAGGGATAACAAGGATGATGTTATCGGAGTCCCCTCGCAATAACGAGATGATAGACTGTTGACGGTTGAGAAATCTATGAAGAAGCTTGGAAAGGTTATGTCGATCAGTATCCCGAGCGCCAACAGGAAGCACGGCCACCCATCCGAACCCACGGTAAGTCAAAGGAACCGAATCATGAAACTATCGAGCCTCTCAACGTTCGCTGCGCTCTGCATGGCCCTGGCCATTCCAGCCGCGCAGGCGCAATCGGGAAATGTCACGACCGACACCCACACCTTCCACGAAATCACGGACGGCGTCTATTTCGTGGTAGGAACAGGATCTCTCTTCGTGCAAAGCAACGCCATGCTCGTGGTGAACGAAGACCACTCCGTCGTCGTCGATTCCCACGTGACGCCCGACGCGGCCGAAGCGCTAATCAAGAGCGTGAAGCACGTCACCAAGAAGCCAATTCGCTATCTCATCAATTCGCATTACCACTTCGACCACGCCCATGGAAACCAAGTGTTTCCGGATAGCGTCGAGATCATCGGCCACGAATACACGCGCACAAAGCTACTTGGAAACGTGCTCGAACAAACCACCGCGCGCTCCTTCATTGAAGCCATACCGGGGCAGATCGCCGCCATGCGTGAACAGCTTTCCAGCGTAACAGATCCCACGCAGAAGGCCGCTCTCAAGGGGCAGATCGCGATACAACAAGCCCATAACGAAGCCCTGAAAGAAGTCGTCCCCACGCCCCCCACAATCACAATGCGCGACAAAATGACCCTCTTCGACGGTGGCCGCGAAATTCAGTTGCTCCATCTCGGCAAGGGCCACACCGCGGGCGATGTCGTCATATTCCTGCCCAAGGAACGCGTCGTTTTCACGGGCGACCTCATGCTGCCGTTCCTAGCCTACGGCGGCGACGGGTACGTAGACGAATGGGTCGAAACTCTCGAACGCCTCAAGGCCCTCCCCTTCGATCTCATTCTTCCCGGCCACGGCGGTCCCATCACCGACAAAGAACAGATCACCCACTTCCAAAACTACCTGCGCGATCTCTGGGCGCAAGTCACCAAACTCAAGGAACAGGGGGTCACTTTCGAAGACGCCTCGAACTTCGCAGACCTGACCGCTCACAGGGGCAATTACTCCCAAATAACGGAGCCCGGCGCCGACCCAAGGGCCGTGCGCAGGATCTACCAGATTATCGACGCGCAGTAGGCGAGGAGAGCAATCCCGACTCGCTGCTTCCTCATCGTTTCGTAAGCTCCCTGACTTAACATGGGCATTGACGTGTAATTTCGTTGCCGCACGTCACGGGCACTTCAGTCGAATTCTACGTTATTGCGAGAACAGACCCTCTACGCAGGAAATTGAAAGAAGGAAGCCTGAAACAGAACAGGCTAAGAAGGAGCAGCGCACGACATCGCTCTTAGTCCCCCTTCGAAGGGGGATCAAGGGGGGGTGTTATCGGAGCGCTTCGGCATTCTCATGGATTACTTATCTATTCCTTATAACAGCACTAGAAATACCATCAGAAGAACGATCATCATGACGCCCAACTTCTCGAAACCATGAATGCCCCGTCTAAGCAACTTCCCAATTAGGAGGACAATAATTGCGTACGCGATGAGTGTGCTGAAATCGATTGACTCTCCCGACATGACAAGACCCGCCACGGCGACGAGAAAGATTGCGAATCCGCCTATGAGCGGCAGGGCGCCGACGACGTCCAGAACTTCAAATAAATCACCCCATGGGGGTCCAACGAGTCTCCCAGCTGATTTCTTGCGGCGCCGCGAGTATCTCTTCGTGTCAAACCACGCTAGCAACCCACCGAGGACATCACGTACATCCCGATGCGAAAAGGCTTCGTCTGCCTCGTGGCGATCATGGACTGGCACAGCCGCAAAGTGTTGAGCTGACGGCTGTCCAACACGCTGGATGCGGGCTTTTGCGTAGCGGCGCTGAACGAGGCGCTGGCCAAGTACGGCAGGCCCGAAATCTTCAACACCGACCAAGGCTGCCAATTCACCAGCGAGGACTTCACGCAGGTGCTCAAAGATGCGGGCATCCAAATCAGCATGAACGGCAAAGGCCGTTGGGTTGACAACGCGTTTATCGAACAGCTCTGGGTCCACAGCCCGGCCGGCGGGTGAAACATAAGCCGCGCGCGTCAGCATAGTCCTATAGCCCGCGCCAGGCCGCGTCTTCTGGGAATCCCCTGCAGCCACCCCTACTCCAGCCACCGATTGAACTTGGGAGTGCGCTTCTCGCGCCACGCCATGACTCCCTCTTCCGCATCCGGCTGCTGATCGGACACGGCTGTTTTCGACGCGATGTCGTCCAGCGCCTGGGGAAAAGCCATCTCCGCGGCGTTGTAGACGGACTGCTTGAGCAAGCGCATGGCTACCTGGGGTCCGTTGGCCAGTTCGCGGGCCAAGTCCATCGCTGTTTCCATGAGGGTTTCCGGTGCGACGACTTCGTGGACCAGTCCGAGTTCCAGGGCTTCTTGGCCCGACACGATTCGGTTGCGCATAAGAAAATCCATGGTCTTACCGATACCCATGTGCTGGACCAAAAGGTATTGGCCACCTTCGTCGGGCAGATACCCGAAGCGCAACGTTCCGCTCCCGATCTTCGCATCGGTTGCCGCGATACGGAAATCGCAGGCCAAGGCTAGAGACATGCCTGCTTGGATGGAGTAACCGTTCATGGCGGCAATCGTGAGTTTGTCGAGGTGGCGCACCGCCACGTTGAGCGACTGCGACAACAGGCGCAGCCCGTTATAGATCCCGAGGGCGTGGTTCTTCGAGGCACCCCAGCCCATGGGGATGTCGGGCACGACCCCTTCCGCGCCCCGGTTGGGATCTTGGTTCGCGGTGATGTCATCGCCCGCCGAGAAAGCTCGCCCGGTGCCGGCGAAAAGCACGATGCGAACGGCGTCAGACATTTGGGCCTGGGCAAGAATCTCGATGAGATCCCGTTTCATCGGCGACGTCATGCCGTTAAGCTTCTCCGGTTGATTGAAGGTGATCACGAGAATTCCCGGAACCTCAAGTGCTGTTTCAAACCCACGAAAATTCCCCGTATTCATGGCACACACTCCTTCCGTTCAAGATTTTCGATGACTGCTGCCGCGACTCCGCCATGGCGTGCAAATCGCGCTATAGATTTGACTCATCATCAAGGCGCCGACTCTGCCGGTGGTTTCTGACTGTACACGAATCTTATCCGATAAACCAGGGTTGGCGGCGGCCTATCCACTGCTCGGGAGGCCCCTCCTCTTAGCCGGTCGTTTCTGCGAGTTATACACGCTATAGAGGACGTTGCGGACGCATTGCTCGTCGGTGACGCCTCGGAGAGACTCTTCAGGAAAAGGGACGACTTGGCGGAAGAAGCCGGCAATATCCCGAAAGAGCGCGATGCGGGCTTCCCCATCCAATTCGTGGCGGCGCAGGATGGCTTGAAGGGCTGTGGCCGCTACTTCAGGCCCCACTTTCTACCGGAGCCTCGCTTCGAGGTGGGGATGCTCGCGGAATAAATTGAACTTCCCCGCGAGAACGGCTGTCGCTCTCAGGTCGCCAATCTGGGAGTTGGGGACAAGGATAGTCTCGGCAGCGATGTCGCCGAGGCGTTGATGTTTAGCGTTGACGACGCAGGCGATCCCTCCCACAAAGTACGTGGCTGGCAGACGATCCACGGTCCGCAACAGGTTTTGGATGACCACTCGACTAAGCAGCCCCGCGGCTCTTCATGTCTTATTGGATTCCCCGCAATTGTTTCCACCCCTGGTATGAAACGCCCGGACCGGTCGACCGCCTTACGCCGCCCATATCCGCAGGCGTGCCGGCTACGCGATTAGACTTTCGGGAGCAAACCCAACTTGATAAAGGAGTCGCCCATGGCCCTGACGGTCTCGTCGATGGTATAGAGTTTCAGTCCCAACTCCTCGATCACCAGGGAACTGTAACCACGCTGGTTGTCGCGCGTCTTTTCTGCGGGCTTGCCGTCCACCATTTCTTCGCCGCCGATATTCCAAAATTGGGGGAACAGTTCCTTCATTTTCGCCTGCAATTGCCAGGTAAAAAGAATGCCGGAGTCGTCGGCCGCGGCGACGACATAACGCGATCCAGTCCGCGCAACGCTGCTTTCGATGCATAGCCGGTGCGCGCGACCGATGTCGCGCACGTCGACAGCGTTCCATTGCATTCTACCGCCAGGGGTCCTCGCGTAGGTCTCGCCCATGAACATCCTTTTGATCCAGTTCTGAAAGCTGCTTGGCCGGTCGTGGTTCCCGCACATGATGGGACCGATCACGTATCCGGGCATGATTCCCATCGCCTCGAAGGACCCATCCTCCTCGGCAACCCGATACAGTTTTCGCTCGGCGCTGGTCTTGCCCATGGCGTACGCTTCTCCAGTGGAGGTCCCCTTGCGCGCTTTGGCATAGTCTTCCACTTCGTCTCCGCCCCAGTCGTTTTCGGTAAAGACATATCCCTCCGACGCGGCGTGCGATACCGCGGCGAAAGAACTCGTGTAGCAAAATCGCTTGACTGTCTTGGCCTTCTTTACCGAATCTACGACATGGTCGATTTGCGTGTAGCAGCCGTCGAAGACCTCTTGCGGCGTCGCGCCGCTACTCGGCATAGTAGTTCCGGCGTGGATGACCGCGGCGCACTCCCGAAACGCCTCGTCGTAACTACCTGGTTTAAACAGGTCTCCCTCTTTGAGCGCAACGTGGCCTGGCAAATCCGCCTCGTTCATCGCGAGGAGGTGGTCCACTTTATCCGGTTTGCTGGTATCGCGAACACACGCGTGGACTTGATAGCCCTGTTCGACAAGGTCTTGTACGATCCAGGAGCCAATGTACCCACTCGCTCCAGTGACGGCGATAGGGCCATCTGCCGATGTTACCGGTGGCATATTTCTCTCCTTAGGGTTTTGCTCAAAATAACCTTTTCAGGTTTCTCCAAGGACATAAGTGAAAATTGGGTACTTTTGGAATTCTTCAAAGGTAGACGCAAGCGCAGCGAGGCACGAGCGGAGACTGGTCTGTACCTTTTCTTACGTCTCGCGGCCCCAAGTCCCGTGTTTGCGGACTTACGTTGGCCTGAACGCTTAAAATTCGCGATACTCCTTACGGACAAGCGCGTCCGCCTTCTCCGAGTTCGTGCATTTCATATTGGGCGCGTCCCATTCTATTCTGGTTCCGGGCATGCGGACAGCGAGATTGCCTAGGAGGACAGCTTCCGTGAGCGGGCCGGCGTAGTCGAAGTTCGAGCCGGGCCTGGGACCTTCGCCCTTGATGGCTCTGAGCCATTCGAGTTGGGGCTGCCCACCCGGAATGCGGGGGATGGTCTTTTTCGGCTCCTTCGCCATCACGTCTCTCATCCTCGAGTTGGGAATAATCCGCGGACTCTGACACTGTTCTGTCGTGTCGTAGATCGTTTCCTTCGATCCGACGATGAGCTGGCCCCAAGCTTTATGGAACTCGCGGTCCGAATCAAGAATCTCGGGGCGCGGGGGCCTGTTTCCACCGGCGTACCATTTCAGAGTCACCGGCGGCATGGCGCCGCGGGCTCGATATTTGTATGTGACCATCGATTTCGTTGGGCCTGAGAGATGGCTTCCGCCTTCCGCCTCGGCGACCGCGCTGACCGGTGCGCCTAGGTCTAAGGCCCAGTAAGCGGCATCCATCATGTGGCATCCCATGTCGCCGAGCGCGCCAGTCCCGAAATCCCACCACGCCCGCCAGCTGTTCGGATGGTATCCGTGGCTGTAGGGACGCACCGGCGCGACACCCAGCCACAGATTCCAATCGAAATGTTTCGGTTCCGGCTGTGGTGGCGGCATCTTCTGATAGCCCTGTTCCCACTCGGGCGTACGGTGCCAGATGTGCACTTCGCTGACTTCGCCGATGAATCCCTGCTGGAACCATTCCTTGACGAGGCGGATTCCCTCGCCGCAATGGCCCTGATTGCCCATGACGGTGACGACGTCGTGCTCCCTCGCGGCCAGAGTCAGCAATCTCGCTTCCTCTATGGTATGGGTGAGGGGCTTCTGAACGAAGACGTGCTTGCCCATGACGATGGCCATCATGGCAGGGGAGAAATGCATGTGGTCCGGTGTGCTGATGGTCACCGCGTCGATCTCTCCGTCCATCTCGCGGAGCATCTCACGGTAATCGTTAAACCGCCTTGCTTTCGGGAAAAGGCGCAGTGGATTCGGTCCCCAGTCATTATCTCGACCGGCAAACTTGAAATCCACATCGCAGAGCGCAACCACGTTTTCGTCTTCGCAGGCGGTGATATCGCCCGCGCCCTTGCTGCCACACCCAATGGCGGCTACGTTGACCTTGCGTCCCTCGACGATCCGGCCTTTGCGGATTGCCTCCCCCTTCGCGTAGCCAATCGGCGTGACGGCCAGCGACGCGGCGCCCAGCGAAGCGGCTTTGAGAAAATCGCGTCGATCTATTCGTGCTGATTTCATCCTTCGAACTCCTTGCACACTTTCGGCACGGCCGCTTCCTTCATCGTCCAAAAGTCCCATCGGCGATAGAGGTGAGCCACCTAGAATAATTCGGGGCGCCGCATTTCAGAGCCTCGTCGGCAACGGCAAGCAACGTTTCGCGGTTCTCAGCGCCGAAGGACACGACCTGCTGGAGTTCACATCCCGTCATGTTTCTTGGGTTGAAATTGTGTTGTCCGCCTCGAACGTCGTCATACACATCCAGCCTATACTTCAGGTCCAGCAACCTACCGCCCACTGGTCCTTGCATGCAGGTTCCCGCGGATTGCGGATCGCCCCAATCCGTTGCCGCCATCATGATGTGAGAACCGGCATTCCTTAAGTCAAACGGATTCAGTACGAAATCCGACGCAATCTGGTTTGCCCTCCTCTGCAGCGCTACAATTTCGTCCGCCGTATAATCGCCGCCGCACACCCAGTAGTCTACCTGAGCCAGGTTGGCCGCGGCGAGCGCGTCAATGACCACCTCGGCAGAGCGACCACTTTCCAGGGCTATCTCTCCAATCGACAGCCCCGCCCGCAACGAACTCCATAGCGTGTCCAGGTCAGCGCCCACCGCCGACGAAGCTACCCCGAGCGGTATCGGATTGAGAAACATCCCAAGCTTGCCTACTTCGATCCTATCTAGAGATTCATCCCCGGAGCTACAGCATTCACAACGAGCGGCATCCATAGGAGCCTTGCTCCCATGAAGACAGGCGCTGAGAAGCGGCGCAATGAGGGCGAGAATCGTCAATCGACACCTCCATGTCGTACAGCGGTATTGTCTTTGTGTCCAAAATAACCAGGATTCATTCATAGGATTGTCGGCCTTATTCTGGGTATGCCTCCTGTATTTCCGCCTGTGTCAGCTTAATCACAATATCTCCACCGTGTTCGCGCGTGTCGAAGCAGGCAAAAGCCCCGCCGGCCTCTGGTTTCCCACTGAGAATAACCTGCACCCCTTTCTCAACCAACTTGGCGGTCTCTTTTTCGAGGTCACGCACCGTGAACGCAAACTCGCTAACGCCCGCCTCGTCGCCTCTCCTATCCAGGTACTCCTTGTACATGGCGTCTCCTTCAAGAGGCTGAATGAACTCAAAGGCCAACTGGCCCACCGGGGCCATCTTCTGAGTTCTGGCCTTGAGCGCGGCGCCGGAGCTCTTGCCATACATCTTGACATCGGCCATCGATTCGGTATCGAACATGGCTTCGGGCTTGAAGGCGCCTATCTCAAAGGTTTGATAGTAGTCGACGGCTCTATCGAGATCCCTGACCGGGATACCCATGCTGCGGAATTTCCAATCGCTCACCAAGGGATTCGCCATGATAGCTTCCAGCCATCTCTGCGATCCTGCCCCCGCCTCCGGCCGGAACGACAAAATGATGTTGCCGATCTCGCGAATGTCCAGATAGTTCTCCCGGAGAAGGCTGTTGGCTCCTATCAGAGCCCAAGTAACCTCGACGCCCTTGTCAACCAGCGCAGCCGATTCCCCCTGGATGTCAGGCACATTGAAGCAGATATGGCTAACGCCTTCCTTCTCGAATTCCGGGCGGCCGGAGCCTTTACGGGCAATCCCACCGGCCTCAATCTGCAGCGTGCCTACCTGGATACAAGGCACATTTCTTATGAAGCTCGACTGCATGTTGGAAGTCTCTTGCGGCGGATCCGGAATGCCGTTAGTCAACGTTATGTTCTGAGGCCCTCTTGCCTTAGGAGTTTCCTTAGGAGTCTCTTGAGGAGTTTCACTCGGGGGCGGGCCAAGACCCCATGGCATCCTCACGCCCATGCCTGTGGACCGAAAGTATTCGACAGTCTTCTTCAGATTCGTGAACGACACCCCCACATGATTGAAAGACCAATCGCCTCCTCTCGCCTTTCGCTTCGCCCACGCCTCGCCCTGAGTCATCAGCCCGCCACCCACAGCCACCGTTGCCATCTGTTTAAAGAATGCCGACCGCGTCACTTTTTGCATGGTATCCTCCCAATCCCACAGTTAAAGCCATTCTGGCCCAAATTTCCGGCATCGACTCCCCGGCGACCGCCGCCGAAAAGTTTGAAGCAGTATGATCGAAGCAACGAGAGCCGTCAAGCCGTCATTTCTGCTTTCACAGCCTCTGTCGTGGACGGGCCGGCGATCATGCTACTCTCCGCTGGACCGCCACATTAATGTGACATTGTGCGCAGCGCAGGAGAATTGTGCTCTGCCGGTAGGCGCGGGCGACTACACGATGGAGGAATCCCCATGGCAATCCGGTTATCTGTCTGCCGGTACGCGGCGTTTGTCTTTGTTGCCACCTCCGCGCTGCTTGTGGCGCGCCACGCAATCGCCGAACCGGACCGGCCCAATATCGTCTTCTTTTTGGCCGATGATTTGGGCTGGCGGGACTTGGGGTGCTATGGCAGTTCGTTCTACGAGACGCCCAACTTGGATCGATTGGCGGCGGCCGGCGCACGGCTGACAAACGCCTACGCGGCCTGTCCGGTTTGCGGTCCTACGCGCGCGAGTATCCTGACGGGCAAGTATCCGGCGCGGATGGACACGACGGACTGGTTCGGCGCACCTCAGCCGGACAGAGTAGAAAGGCATTGGACCCGTGACAAGCCTCTCTTGCCCGCGCCCTACCTCGATCATCTGCCGTTGGCGGAACGGACTCTGGCGGAAGCATTGAAGCAGGAAGGCTACGCCACTTTTTTTGCCGGCAAATGGCACTTGGGTGACGAAGGGTTTTTCCCCGAAAATCAAGGTTTTGACATCAATAAGGGCGGACACCGCCGGGGATCGCCTTCGCCCCCGGGAGGCTACTTCTCGCCGTACAATAATCCGAAGCTCGAGGACGGGCCAGCAGGCGAACATCTGCCTGCGCGGCTCGCCGAGGAGGCTGCATCCTTCATCCGCGATCATGTTGATGAGCCCTTCTTCGCCATGTTGTCGTTTTATTCAGTCCACACACCCCTCCAGGCGCGGGAAGATCTCAAGGAGAAATATGCGAGGAAAGCGGAGGGACTCGGTCGCGATGCCCCCAAATGGGGAACGGAAGGGGGGCGACAGGTTCGGCTGCTCCAGGATCACGCGGTGTACGCGGGCATGGTCGAGGCGATGGATTTGGCTGTGGGCACGGTGCTTGGCGCGCTGGACGAACTGGGCCTCGCCGGTAACACCGTTGTATTTTTCACGTCGGACAACGGCGGGTTGAGCACCTCGGAAGGGAGTCCGACGTCGAACCTGCCGTTGCGGGCGGGAAAGGGGTGGCTATACGAAGGCGGCATCCGCGAGCCGACTCTGATTCGCTGGCCCGGTCAAATACAAGAGGGCGTCGTCATTGATGCTCCGGCGATAAGCACCGATTTCTATCCTACGATTCTGGCTATGACCGGAGCGCTCCCGCTGCCCGATCAACATGTCGATGGCGAGAACCTGCTTCCTCTGTTGCGCGGGGCCGGTCGTTTGGGCGAGCGCGCGCTCTATTGGCATTATCCCCACTACGGAAACCAAGGCGGCAGCCCCTCCGCCGCCATACGGGAGGGACCCTACAAACTCGTCGAGTTCTACGAGGACAACCGAGTCGAACTGTATAACCTCGACGAGGATGTGGGGGAGACGTCCAATCTGGCCTCGTCCTTGCCCAGCCGGGCGAACGCCCTTCGATCCAATCTGCGCGCGTGGCAAGCGTCAGTCGAGGCGAAGCTCCCATCGTCGAATCCGAAAGCCATCGTGGAGTAGCGCGCTTCTCCCACCGCCTCTGCCCCTATCTCTCGTTCCCACGACCCTCCGCGGGAACGATAGGGAAAATCACGCATCCCGTCAACAAAATACCCATTGTTTCCCAACCCAAGCCGCGCTACCGCGCAACACACCGGTATGATATGAAGGGGAACGGCCAGGGCACCTTCTCCCCGACCGGAGGTTGCTCGGACGACACAATCGACCGAGCGGGGTGAGACGCGGTTACGTTCTCTTTGGGCAGAGAGGGCGTGAGCGGGGAGGCAATCAGTACGGTCCACGTATGTGCGTGGCGAGGACGATACGTTCGCCACACGTATCGAGCATAGGAACCACGAATGGGCTCGGATGCGCGCGAATCGGGGAAGTACTCGTGTGTATCCGAGTCCATTCGCGGTTCAAAAAATCTGGCGGAGGCGGATGGGAATCGAACCCACCGCCCACACGGAATGCGGGCCACTGGTTTTGAAGACCAGGGCGGCCACCAGGCCACATTCGCCTCCGCGGGTGTGTCTACCTTCGCAGATTCGGGCTAACTTTTCAAGGCTATCCGCGAGGGCGGTCGAGAAAGTCTGCTTGGTCTTGTATAATCGTCGCGATGGAGGATAAGCGACCCACTATAGAGCCGGACTGGTATCTGGATTCCTTCGATTCTCTCTATCCTATCGTCTATGCCCATCGCACCGTGGAAGCGGCTCGCGGCGATGCGCTTTTTTCCATTCGGGAGACCGGGATAGGGAAGTCAGATGTAGTGCTCGATCTCTGTTGCGGCAACGGGCGCCATATGGCCCACTTGCTCGAATCGGCAGGCCAGGTGGTAGGGCTCGATTATTCGGATGACCTGCTGAGGGTCGCCCGGCAATCCCTAGGCCACCGCGGACGTCTCGTCCGTGCGGACATGCGTAGTCAGCCTTTCGAGAGCGTGTTCGATGTCGTCGTGAATTTCTTCACGAGTTTTGGCTACTTCCAGTCCGAACGGGAGAACCTTATGGTGCTTCACGGGGTCGCGAGCGCGCTCAAACCCGAGGGGCGTTTTTTCATCGATTACCTCAACCGCGCCTATATGGAAGAGAACCTCGACCCCTCCTCCGTGCGTTTCTACGGAGATTACGAAATCCGCGAAAATCGCTGGATCGACTCCGAGAAACATCGAATAAACAAAAGGACCAGCGTGTTCAAGGAGGGGCTCGAGATCAGCCAGAGCGGCGAGTCCGTCCGCTTGTACACCGAGACCGAGTTCAAAGAGCTGCTGGCCAAGGGCGGCCTTCGGATCGAGAAGATGTTCGGCGATTATACGGGCGCGGCATGTTGCGACGCGACGCAGCCGCGCATGATCGTGATTGGGCGAAAGGCCTAGAATGCGGCAACACCTTTCGGAATACGTGGCGAACGCGGCGGATCTCGGCGCATTTTTCGCGAAGCCTCCGAAGGCGCTATTCGATTCGCCACCGGTTGCGCGGGCATGGGATCCTCAACTTGTCCAGGGCATCCGCCAGTACCAGCAGGACATCGGGGCCACCACCGCTTTCGAGGGCAACGAGGCCGCCGTCGTTACGGGTCAGCAACCGGGGCTTTTCACAGGTCCGCTCTATGCCATCTACAAAGCGGCCACCGCCATACGCCTTGCGGAAAAGCTGACCCGCGGGCAGGGCGTACCGTGCGTGCCCGTGTATTGGGTTGGCAGCGAAGATCACGACTTTGAAGAAGCGTCTCCGAGCTATTTTCTTACGAAGAACCACGGCGTCCTCTCCCTGCGATACGCCCCAGCCAGCGAGATCGATTCGCTTCCCATGAACCGCGTCCCCGTCGAGGCGTCGCTCCACGACTTCATCGATCGAGCTGCAAGCGAAACGCCGGGCGCCGAATTTCGCGACGAAGTCGCCCAGTTTCTTCATGAATCGCTCGACGCCTCAGCCTCTCTGGCCGAATGGACCGCGCGGCTTCTCGCCCGAATCTTCCGCGATACGCCGCTGGTCTTCTTTGCGCCGCACATCGCGGAAGCTCGGCGGGTGGGTGCGGCTATTCTACGGCGGGAGATCGAGGAGCCCCTCTATAGTACCGGACTCCTCAACGAAACAGGCCGGCAGCTCGAAAGCCTTGGGTTCCCGCCGCAAGTCACCAAAGGGGCCACCGAATGCAATTTCTTCCTCGAAGTGGAGGGGAAACGCGCGAAGGTTGTGTTCGAGAAGGGCAGGTTTCGCATTGGCGAAGCCCAGTTTGACTCGGACGAAGTTCTTGCCCTACTCGACGCAACGCCCGACCGCTTCAGCCCGAATGTCGCTTTGCGGTGTATCGTGCAACAATATCTGTTTCCGACGGCGGCTTACGTGGCGGGACCGGGAGAACTGGCCTATTGGGCTCAACTCAAGCCTATGTTCGAACATTTCGGCGAAACCATGCCGGTTGTCTATCCGCGCGCGAGGGCCGTGCTTACCACCATGAAACTCGACAAGTTGCTAGCCAAACTCGGCCTCAGCTCGGATGACGTCGCGGAGCACAAGGTTAAGGTGCTCGAAAGAGCCCTGCGTTCGACGAGTAAGGATCCGGCGTTCGTCCTATTGAACACCGAACGCGAAACCATAGAAGCGGCGCTCAACGACCTATCGGAAGGCTTGAAGGCGCATAACAAAAGCGCCTCCGCTATGGTCGCCGGCCTCGGCAAGGACGTGGTCACCAAGTTCGACCGTATCGAGCGGACGATACTCGATGGCGACAAGGCCAGACGGGGCGCGGTCGAGAAACAGATCGCGCGGCTGCAGAATAGTCTGATGCCGCTGGGGAAACCGCAGGAACGGGTGTTCAACATCTTTTCCTACTTTTTCGAGTACGGTTGGGGGCTGCTCCCGAGAATCGTTAAGGAACTTGACGTGGAATCGTTTGCCATGAACACGATCGAGCTCTAATCCCATGGCCGGCAGCGGAACGGTTGATCTACTCGCCATTGGTGCCCATCCCGACGATGTCGAATTGGGAGCGGGGGGGGCGTTGCTCCGCGCCATAGAAGCGGGTCTGCGCGTGGGCGTGTTGGACTTGACTCGAGGCGAACTCAGTTCACGCGGAACTGTGAGCGAACGTCAATCGGAGGCCGAACGCGCGGCACAGTTACTCGGACTCGCCACGCGCGAGAACGCCGAACTGCCTGACGGCGGCCTCGCCAATACCGATGAGCAGCGGCGTGAAGTCATCCCATTCATCCGCGCCCTTAAGCCGAAGGTCCTCCTTACCCACGCCGACCTCGACCGGCATCCCGATCACGCCATGGCCCACGGTCTCGTCCGCGACGCGAATTTCTTCGCTGGCATAACATCCATCGAGACGGATGCCCAACCCTATCGCGCCGAGCGGATCTACTTCTTTCACCCCTACCACGACAGCGCGCAGGAGCCTCGATTTGTGATGGACATTTCCGGGCAGTTTGAACGGAAGCTCGAAGTCTTGCGCGCGCACGCATCTCAGTTTCACAACGAGGACTACTCCGGGGATGATACCCACGTTTCTAGCGCTCAATTCTGGGAGGGGATACGCAACCGCGCCGCATATTGGGGCAACAAGATTGGCGTGCGGTACGGAGAGTCGTTTCATTTCGAAGGCCCCCTGAAACTCGATTGTTTTCCTGAACTGGAGTCTCCCGTATGAAGATCGGAATCACCTGTCACACCGCTGCCGGCGGGAGCGGCGTCATGGCGACGGAACTCGGGATCGCCTTGGCCGACCGCGGCCACGAGATCCATTTCGTGACTATGGAAACGCCATTTCGCCTAACCGAGTTTCACGCCAATATCATCGCGCACACGGTTGACACCGTCACCTATCCCATGTTCCACAACCCGCCCATGACTCTGGCGTTGGCGTCGAAGATCTCCGAAGTCGCAGAGGAGAACGGAATAGAACTCTGGCATGCCCACTACGCCGTGCCCAACGCCGTCTGCGCCATTCTCGCGCGCGAGATGATGGCCGAGGAGCGGCGGTTCAAGCTTGTGACGACGTTGCACGGGACGGACATCACGCTCGTAGGAAGCGATCCGAGCTTCTTTCCCATCACTAAGTTCGCCATCGAGCGGAGCGACGTCACCACCGCCGTCTCCGAATGGCTCAATTCGGAAACGCGACGGGTCTTCGACCTCCACACTCCCATCCGCACCATCTACAACTTTCTGGACAACACCAAGTTTCCACCAAGCGCAACCGAACGTTGCACCCTCGCTGACGACAACGAGAAGATCGTCATGCACATATCGAATTTCCGGCCAGTCAAACGCGTTACCGATGTTGTTCGGGCGTTCAAGAAGATATCCGAGAGCGTCAACGCCATTCTAGTGATGGTCGGCGACGGTCCCGAGCGCATGTCCGCGGTTGGCGTGGCCCGGCAGCTTGGGGTGGATCACAAGATCAAGTACTTGGGCACGAATGAGCGGATCGAGGCCATATTGCCCTGCGCCAACCTCGTCTTCCAGCCCAGTGAACACGAGAGCTTCGGCCTCGTCCCCCTTGAGGCCATGTTCTGTCGAGTGCCGGTCTTGGGGACGAAAAGTGGCGGGATCACGGAGGTAGTCGAGCACGGCGAAACGGGCTACCTGACCGAGGTCGGGGATATCGACGCCATGGCCCATTACGCGGTGCGCGTACTTACGGACGAAAAACACGCCGCGGAGCTGGGGCGCAAGGGCCGGGAGCGGGCTAACCGACTTTTCTCGAAGGAGGCGACCGTAAACGAATACGAGCGCTTATACGAGAGTTTGCTCGTCTAGCGCGGATATCTATCGAAACGGCGGAATGCCTTGAGACGAGTTTGCCCGGGGAGGCGCGCGTTCATGATCGAAAACTGGAAGCCGTGGAACCCGGCGAATTGGGTGAGCCTCAAGCCCTTTGGCTTCGGCGAACAGCGTCCGAATAACTACGGCGAACTGCTCCGCGCGTTCATGGAAAACCGGCACGACTTGCCCCACGCATGGCGCATTTTATCCCAAGGGGTCTGCGATGGCTGCGCCCTGGGCGCAACCGGGATAAAGGATTGGACGCTGGGCGGGATCCACCTCTGCAACATCCGGCTTCGCCTGTTGCGTCTGAATACCATGCCGGTGCTCAACACCCATCTACTCCAAAACATCGCCCCTCTGAAGAATAAGCCGGGCGCGGAATTGCGCGACATGGGGCGGCTTCCCAACCCCATGATTCGCCGCAAGGGCGACGCGGGATTCAGTCACCTGACATGGAAAGAGGCGCTCGATCTCATCGGCGGCCGGATTCAGGCCACTAGTCCGGATCGAACGGGCTACTACCTAACAAGCCGTGGCATTCCGAACGAAACCTACTACGTCGCGCAGAAATGCGTCCGGGCCATGGGCTCGAACAATATCGACAGCTCGGCCCGCTTATGCCATTCGCCCAGCACGGTCGCGTTGAAACAGAGCGTAGGCGCAGCTGCCTCGACGTGTTCGTACAAAGACTGGTTGGAGGCGGACCTGCTGGTCTTTGTCGGCTCGAATCTGGCGAATAACCAGCCTGAGGCAACAAAGTACATCCACTACGCCAAGAAAAACGGGGCGCGAGTCGCGGTTGTTAACGCGTACCGTGAACCGGGTATGGAGAACTACTGGATTCCCTCCGTGCCTGAGAGCGCATTGTTCGGAACCCGCATCGCCGACGACTTCTTCCTGCTCAACATCGGTTCCGACATCGCCTTCTTCAACGGCGCTATGAAACACATGCTCGAAAACAATTGGTGCGACGAACGATTCATCGCCGAACACACAACCGGTGTCGAGGCGCTCCGCGAATCGCTCGCCGCGCAATCTTGGGAGCAGCTCGAGGCGAGTTGCGGCGCTTCCCGCGAAGAAATGCGCGACTTCGCGAAACTCGTTGCTAACGCCGAGAAAGCCGTGTTCGTCTGGGGCACGGGCGTCACCCAACACGAGCGCGGTGTGGACAACGTGCTGGCCATAGTCAATATGGTCCTCTCCAAGGGATTCGTCGGGCGTCCCGGCTGCGGGCTCATGCCCGTCCGAGGCCACTCCGGCGTTCAGGGCGGGGCCGAGATGGGCGCATCCGCCACCGCCTTCCCCGGCGGCAAACCGGTCAGCGAAGAAAATGCCGCCGCGTTGAGCGAAGCCTGGGCCTTCGACGTTCCCACTGCACCCGGCATGAACGCGCCCAAAATGATCGACGCGGCCCATCGAGGCGAATTGGACGTGCTGTTCTCCGTGGGTGGAAATTTCTTGGAGGTCTTGCCCGATCCGGCCTTTGTGGAAGAAGGGCTGGCCCGCGTGCCGCTCCGAGTTCACATGGACATTATCCTGACGAACGCCATGCTCGTCGATCCGTCGGACACGGTCTTGATACTGCCTGCGGCGACCCGTTACGAAATTCCTGGCGGCGTGACGGAGACGAGCACGGAACGCCGCGTAATCTTTTCGCCTGAGATCGAAGGCCCCGCAGTGGGCGAGTCCCGGCCCGAATGGGAGGTCTTCGAGGAAATCGCGCGCCGTGTTCGCCCCGATATCGACTTCCGGCTCCTGTTCGACGACACGCGCGGCATCCGCGCTGAGATCGCCAATATAGTCCCATTCTACGACGGTATTCAGCGCCAAGAACAGGCGGGGGATCAGTTTCAGTACGGCGGCAGCCATCTCTGCAAAGACTGGGCCTTCGGCACCGAGGACGGAAAGGCGCGCTTCGCTGTTCTTGAATGTCCTGAGGCACTGGCTGGCGACGGAACCTTCGCGGTTGCCACGCGCCGCGGTAAACAATTCAACACGCTCAAGCATGAATACAGAGATGCCATCTCCGGCGCGGAACGGCGTGATATCTTGATGGCTAAAGGAGACGCGCGGAAGTTGGACCTCCGCGAAGGCGATCTACTCGTCTTACGCAACGGGGACAAGGAGTACCGCGGCCGGATTCGGCTCGCGCCCGTTAAACCGGGCAATCTTGAAATCTACTGGCCTGAAGGCAACGCGTTGTTCGACCGGACGAGACGAGAACCCCAGGCGGGAGTCCCCGACTACAACGCGGTCGTCACCGTGGAGAAGGCCTAGCCACGTGCCTGATCCCACCGAGGGCGAGACCGCGAAGCTTCCCGCAAATGTAGCCGCGATCATCCCCTGTCACAATCCTGGAGTCCGCGTGATGGGCGTCGCCGAAGGGCTTCTCGGCCTCCTCGACAACGTGATTATCGTCGATGACGGAACGACCGACGGATCGCTCGACCCCGTGTGTGCGTTGCCGGTCTCGATCGTCCGAATTCCTGGCAATCTTGGGAAAGGACACGCTTTGCTTAGCGGATTCAGGCGCGCGCTCGAGGATCCCGGCGTCGATTGCGTTGCCTGCCTTGACGCGGACGGGCAACACGACCCAAAGGAGTTGCCAGGGCTGTATCGAGCCTTCGCCGACCGAAACGCCGACTTTCTGATGGGCGCCCGGGAATTCGGGAGCGCCCACGTTCCCCTTCGGAGCCGGATCGGCAACGAGGCTACCGTTCGCGTCGTCGGCTGGCTATTCGGCGTTCGCATACCCGATACTCAATCCGGCTACCGGCTCCTCTCCAGGCGGTTTCTCGAAGAAGTCGCGCTGACGGTGCCGGGTGGCCGGTACGAAACCGAGATGGAACTGCTGGGCCACGCCATTCGGGGAAATTACACCTTTGTTTCCAAGTCTATCAAGACCGTCTACGAAAGGGGAAACCCCTCATCGCATTTCCGCAAGATACACGATTCATGGCGTATCTACCGCGCCCTCCTGCGCGACGCGTGGCGCGCTAGGAAAGATCGTAGAAACAGTCAGTAACCACACGAGCGGTACCGTTGGGTGGCGGACAGCCCCCTGATGCACTGATGAACTGATGCCCTGTAGGTCGCTACAAAGCATGAACTTGAACCACTCTTCTCCTAAACCGCTCTAAGGGAATTGCGGTTAGGGTTAGCAGCATTGGACAAAAGCGTTCTTGTCTTGATTGCGATCTCAACCCCACCGTCTTTGCGAGGAGAAACGACGAAGCAATCTACTGCCAACAACTCGTCACGCCTGACAGAAGGCGAGCGACTTTAGCGACCGGAGAAGATTGCCGCAGTCGCTGTCGCTCCCTCGCAAATACGGTTGAAGGTTCTATTTAGCCCGGTTATCTCACCGGTTTTCGTAGCGAGACGGTGGAGAAGGTTTCTATGTCGAGACTTATTCGAAGCCTTTCGGACGACAGCGTGGCGGGTCACGTCGAGATCGAAAGGC
>CAYNZS010000022.1:0-26690 GCA_964401695.1 uncultured Nitrospirales bacterium | reverse complement strand
AAACTTGCGAAAAACACCCTCTGAGGGGTTGGCTTTTGACCACACTATCTCGCAATGACAAGTTGGGAGACTTTTGCCGGTAGCGTCTTCAAGGGGGGATCAAGGGGGATGTTGCTCTCTGCTGGTGTCTACTGACTCCTAATATCTCAGTTGGCTGCGTCCGCGCTATCGACCCGGGCGCAGACCTTCGCGAGGCGCGATAGGGCCTCTTCGACTTCTTCGGCTGTGATGAGCATGGATGGGCCGATCCGAATGATGTGTCCATGGAGTCCGCCCTGGCCGAGCAGAAGCCCTTCGTCGCGCGCGGCTTCGAGGAGTTGTTTCGCTTTCTGTGGGGATGGCGTCTTCGAGTCTCGATCCTCGACCAACTCGATCGCCTGCATGAGGCCCATCCCGCGCGCGTCGCCTATCCAGGAATGGCGGGTCTGCAACTCGTCCAGGCGCTTCCGCACCTGATCGCCTCGGGCTTGACTGTTGGCGGGCGTGTCTTCTTCTGCCATGACTTGCATCGTCGCGTCCGCGGCCGCCATGCAGATCGGATTGCCGCCGAAAGTTGCGAAAGTTTTCACGGTCCACGCGTCGGCGATTTCAGGCTGGGCGATGGTTGCGCCTACGGGGAATCCATTCGCGATTCCTTTGGCCATGACCATGATGTCCGGTTCCACGCCCCAGTGCTCGATACCGAACCACTTGCCGCCCAAGCGCCCAAACCCAGCCTGCACCTCGTCGCATATGAAGAGGCCACCCCGTTCGCGAATCAACGCGGCCGCGCGCCGGAAGTAGCCTTCCGGCGGGACGATATACCCTCCCACACCCTGGACAGTCTCGGCGAAGAAGGCGGCGGGTTTGCCGTCGGTCATCGTGTCGATGGTTTCTTCGAGGTCGCGGATGAAGAAGTCTTCATGTTCTTGCGCGGAAGCCCCCGCGTCCAACGGCGAACGGTAGATGTAGGGGGATACGGCGTGGACGATGCCGGATGACGACGAGGGCACCGGTCGCCAGGGCGCGTGCGCGGTCAAAGCGTTAGCCAGCGCCGTGCGGCCAGAATAGCCATGGCGCAGCGCTACGATTTCATGACGTCCCGTGTAGACTCGCGCCAACATGATCGCGGTCTCGACGGCTTCCGTCCCACTGCTGGTGAAGAAGGTTTTCCGCAAGTTGCCAGGCGCCAATTCGCTCAAGCGCCGCGCGGCCTTCGCTTGTTCTTCGGTCACGTACAAGGTGGACGTGTGCCCCAGCGTGGCGATTTGCTCCTGAACGCGCGCGACAACGGTGGGATGGCAGTGGCCCAACGAGGTCGTCAGCACACCGGCAAACAGATCCAGATACTCGCGGCCGTCAGGATCGGCAACCCAAACGCCCTGCGCCGACTTTATTACGACTGGCTTCTCGTATAACGGTTTGACGGAGGGGAACAGGTACTCGCTATGTTCGTCAAGGATCGCTTGGGCGGAAGCGGATTCGGCTGAAATCGTGCTCATGATCGGCTCTCCATATACCCTCCTCAGGTCAACGTCTGCCATTACGGCGAATTTCTAGTGGCCGTGACAATCCCGTTCTCGAAAACGTATCGGCTTGAAGAGATTGCCGCGTCGGCGGAGCCTTCTTCTAGCCCGGGAATCTCACCGCTTTTCTACTGCGACGGCGGATAAGGCCGCTCTGACGGGACTCTTCTCGCCTTTCGGCCTCGACGTGACCCGCCACGCTGTCGTCCGAAAGCCTTCGAATAAGTCTCGCCATAGCAACCTTCTCCACCGTCTCGCTACGAAAACCGGTGAGATATCCGGGCTAATTGTGGTTGCGGATGCGCTGCTCAGGGTGGCATCCGTGGCTGGCAGAGGAACCGCCCCACGCCCAAGAATCCATCAGGCGCGGGGCGGATGCTGTTTGCTTGTGTGCCGTCTGACGGTTGCTTAAAGATCCTGGCTTTTGAAGGAGGTCTCAACTGAAGCCGAGCCGTTTTCCACCGTAATAGGCACGATTTGCTCGTCAAACATTTCATGCCATACCGTCAGATCGTAACTTCCATCGGGGAGGCCCTCTATCTGGAAGTTGCCACCTTCATCAGTGACGGCGTAGAAGGGATGGTCGAGTATGAACATAAAGGACTGCATCCAGGGATGGATATCGCACTTAATCCGGACCTCTTTCTCTACTTTTGCAGTCGACTTAACGGACGATAATCTCGACTCGGCATCCTGAAGCGTGGTCATGTTAACGGCACGGTTAATCCGAGCGTAGGTGCGCACGTTGTGCGTGAATGGATCGCTGTTCTTAGCGAGCAGACGCTGGCCGGCCTGCAATCCTATAAGATGCGGTGTATATCTGCAGCCGACCTGGTCCAGTACGACGGGCTCTTCGGGTACGGCGTAATCGCCTTCGGGGGGATTTGAAATGTAGACGAAGGACCACCGGAGTCCGCCCTGTTCGCCGACGACAAGATCGTCACTCAGAGTGGGTTCGCCCTTCACGTGCGCCTCGCACTCTTCGTCCATCGGAAGCTCAACGCGCTCGGGCGGTGTGCCTTGGAAGCTGATTTTCCCCGTGACGCCGGCCAGAGCGGTTTCCGGCGGCGCCGCGCTGTCGCTGGATTTTGGCGCGGCGGCATCATTCCCGCCTTCCGCTCCCCCACCGTCGCCCGGGTCATCGGAGGGCGCGCATCCGCCTAATCCGCCTAATGCGACGGCCGCGGTTAAGAGAATGCAGGGCATGGTCAACCGCATCCGGTTCAGAACTTTCGTTTGTGTCCACTTCATCATAGTGTCTTCCTTGTCTGTGAGTTCTTCCAGGTGATGGCTCAAGGCGGCGCCGCGTATTGCCGCTACCCAGTGAAATAACGTATTCGGGACCCACGTTCTCACGGAACCCCACGAAAACTCACCAAAATAGTGGGAGGCCTATCAGCCGGTAGCGGCCCCAATACCGCCCCGCGGAACTGAAGAAATTCTACGACAATTCGGCGTGTATGTTCAAGGAAAGCGAAGGAAACTATATAATCACGCGAGAGGGTTTTGGCGTTTTGGCGCCTCTTGCGCCACGAGAGTCGTGGATTGTACTCACGTTACGGGCCGGGCATCTCTCCAAGCTTGTTCTTCCGCAAGGATTTGAAGAGTATGCCCACGAGTCCAATGAGAACACCCAGGGCGATGCAGACGAATCCGCCTATGTAGACGCCCACGGCAATGCCTCCGACCTCGATGATCTGTTCGGCAAGTACACATCCTAGCCCGATGAGGGCGAGGATGAGCCCGAGGCTTCGCCTTTGGCGATTCCGATGACACCGACCGCCACACGTCCGCCGGCCGAGCCCGTTGGCTGACTTGTCATGTCGTCCTCGCCCGCGTGGATGGTGATTGCCCGGCCAATTACGTTATTGGGGCCGCTCAATTTCACTTGTTTGTCGACATACGTCTTCATGCCTTGGCCGGATGCGTTCGCCTCCAAGTTGCCCATGTCGCCCGCATGCCGTTTATCCGAATCGGGACCGGCATGAACCGCGCCTTCGGGGTTGAAGTGGCCGCCGGTCGATGTGCCGTCCGCCCCCGAGATGTCACCCAACTCGTGAATGTGGAATCCGTGCTTTCCAGGCGCAAGACCATTGACATGCGCTTGGATGCGTACGCCACCGTTGACTTCCTGGAACTTTACAGCGCCTGTAATATCGTTGCCTTGGGTGCCCGTAATGACCGCAATCGCCGCGGTAGTTTGGTGGGCCGCGCTAACCCGCTCCGCGCTCAACAGCCCCATATGATGGGCCGCCATAAAGGCCACCGCTCCAATCACGCCGACAGACGCTCCGAGCAAGAACGATATCTTAGTCATGGTCTTCTCCCTGTGGCAATCCGGTGAATGTCGGGGGCGCCAGCCGGCCCCGTACAACTCAGCTAACAAGCGCACTGGAGATTCTATTCGTGTGGCAGACATTTTGCCTAGCCATTTGCCGCGGACGGAAGGCCCGCCCCCCTGTCCGCGCTCCTCTCGCGCAGCGCTTACTGCTTTTCAACCAGTTCGACGAGAACTCCATGGGCAGACTTGGGATGGATAAATGCGTTGGAGCCAGCAGCCAAGTCGGCATTAATGAGCCGAGTGCCCTTCTCCTGCAGGCCCTTGACTGCGTCGTCGACACTGTCGACCTCCCAGCCCATCATGTAGATGCCTTCGCCCCGATCCTTCAAGAACTTCGCCAGCGGCCCGGCGTCCTTATCCGTCGGTTCGACGAACTCAAGCACGGCGCCATCGCCCATCGGCATCACGGCGGCCCGATACCCTCCGTCGGGATTTTCGGCTGTACTCTTCACCTCAAGCCCGAAACTCTCCGAATAATCCTTGGTGGCTTCCTCAATGCTATTGACCACAATGTGCACTACTCGCAATTTATTGAACATAGAAACCTCCCTTTTCCTCTTCTCATCGCATCGCACGGCGCGATGCCGTGACCTCGTCGCAAGCTGCCGTCGGCAGCGGCGCAGGAACAGAGCGCACTTTGCGCCAGTATCCTCAGCCGGTCACGAAGATTCAAGTGTTCAGCCGCTAACCGCCACGAGAGCTGTCGGCCGAAAGCCTTCGAACAAGTCTCGTCATACCAACCTTCTCCACCGTCTCGCTACGAATACCGGTGAGATATCCGGGCTAGCCACTGAGCAAGAGCGGACGCGTACGGAGCGCAACATCCCCCCGGTTGAGCGTTTCTCCATACGAACCTCTCCGAAGGAGACGCGGTGATTCCCGCGCGGCGAGAGGAATGTCGAACAGTGCCGGGGCGATTGAATATCCTTCTAGATCTTGCTTGTCATCCCGACAGGCGGCGGCTCGAAGGGTTCGAGCGCGCTGGTTGGGCCGCTGGCGCTGAGAGCGTAGGCGAACCACGCGATGGAGTCGTCTTCGAGGGGGGTGTCGAAGCGAAAGGCTACTTCTGTGGGTCGTCCGTCGTCGGTTATTTGCCGGATTTCGACGGTCACTCGGTTCAAATCTACCTCGTCGCCTACCGCGAAGGGGTGTGCGCTGTCCCGGCATAGAAGCCATTCGTACCCGCCTTCGATCTCGAGGACTAGGGTGTTCGCCGATTCTCGGCTGAGCTTTAGGGTATCGGCGATGCTGAAGACGGGGCCTAGGACTAGCACTTGTTCGGCGGGATCGAGGCCCGACACGGCGCGCATGGCGGAAAAGTAAGCGCCCGTCAAGAGGGTATTGTTGACGACGACGACGAGTTTGCCCGACAGCTCTTCCTTTTCGGCCAACGCCCTGATTGGCTCCGTGATCGTATTGTTGAGTACCTGGGTGGTCCCAGCAATGCGTATGGGAAGTCCGGCCGGGGCCAATACGATGTGCACTACGATGAACAGGAGGAATAGGGCATAGGCGATGATTCTTCGGATTCGCGCCTTGGGCGGGAGAAGGTGTCCGGCATACAGAGCGACCAGGAACTGCGAGAGAAGGGCGGCTCCGCCTATCCCAGAATACAGAAGCATCCGATCGGCGGGGAACGTGGCGCAGCTGGGGATGAGCGATAGCACCATGCCGGCGCACCAGAAGCGCGCGGTTGCGTCGCGCTTGAGCAACGGGAACAGGATCGTGAAGAAGACGGCGGCAAAGCCCATGGCGAAGAGCCACCATAGCGCCATGACGGAGGAGGAAACCAGAGGCGACATATCCGCCGGCGGAAACAGCCACTGGCTAAGAAAGTAGAGGGGCTCTCGAAGCGCCACGGCCTCGATGAATTTCAACGGTGACGCTAGAGGATCGATGTAGGCCTCCGAGGCCCATGCGCCGTATCCCTGAAGCTGATAGTAGATTCGCCAGGCGACGACGGTGACGACATACGGGGCAAGGCTCAACGCCCGTCTTCTTGGCGTTCCCTTGTCGATGAAGAGGGCGTACGCGAATAGGTAGGCACAGGCCGCTACGGCGCCCTCGTTCGAGAGAAGTCCGAGCAAGAGGGCAAGCGGCCCCAGCACCGCCGCGTCCCGTCTTCCCTCCTGTCGCCATCGATGGTGCAGGATTAGCGTCGCAATGCCAAAGAAGGCGCTGGGCAAGGTATTACGGTTGGCTACCCAAAGGACGGGCATGGCGTGGGTGTGGCTTGCCACGTAGACGAAGGCCCGAGATCTTTCGGAACAGAACCGTAACGGAGGCCACGACGGCCGCGTACCACAGTACGCTGTGCAGATGCATCAATCAGGCCACGTTGGGCCACAGGACATAATCCAGGCCATGAGTGAGCGCAGTGACGGGGCGCCAAAAGGAGACCTTGAAATCGTTGGGCGTCCACCAGGGCCACCCTCGAAGGCGGCCGTCGCGGAGCGTATCGGGGTCGCCGCTGGCGAACGAGAACATGTCAAGCGAACCGAGATTCTCGAAGTCGGGCAACCCGAGAAACGCTGCGCGATGAAAGTAGTCATCGATAAATGAACCCGCCCCGCAAGAACGGAAGTGTAAGGAGGACAGCGAATGCGCCGAGAATGAAAGGCCAGTGCCTATGATTCAGCCAGCGAGATAGGAAAACCATCACTCACTTCGAGCGGCCGCCGTCCATCACCGGGAGAGGTCCTTTCAGGTGGGAAATCTGGAATCGGTCTCCGAGACTCCGCTGTTTCGAGTCAATGTTCTACTCGCCTTGTCGCGACCATCGAACGGACTTCGCCCCGCGCCAAGACACCGATCGCCTTTGCCAAAGCATGCCTACCGAAGCCCCCAGACGCCTGCTCCACAGAAACGCTTGAGTGTCTTCTTCGATTGCACCTCACGCGTAACCCGACAGCGACCGAAATCGCGATCCTAGCCCGGCGAGTCAAGAGTTGACGGAGCTTGTCGATACGCTTAGAATAGTCACGCCATCCGGGATCCAGGGAATGCTGAGCCGCGGCTGACGCGACGCCGCGCAGGATACGCACCGCCTGGTGTGTTGATCGAGATTCCAAACGTGCAAGCATTCCATCCGCCACACATCGGGGGCGGCGGGCTCTGGCCGCGTCCACTGACCGCGCGGATTCGGACCATGACCATGCCGGGGCCGGACAACTGGCGTCGAAACTAACAATGGGGATTATGGCTAAGGAGAAGATCTGTGAAACTATCTAATCTACTCCTACAGTCCAAGATCGTTCCGGAATTGCAGGCACGCACTCTCGCGGACGCCGTTCTGGAGATCCTCGAACGCGGCGCCGGCTTTCACCCCTCGGTGCCCATCCCGGAAATCCATTCCGCGATACTGGAACGCGAAGCGCAGGGCAGTACGGCTATCGCCAACGGTGTTGCAATACCCCACGCCCGCGTATCGAGTCTCGACGATTTTCATCTCCTGTTAGGCGTGGCGTCCGCGCCACTCGAAGACAAGGGCAGCGACGGACAGCCTATCGATCTCGTGTTCTTGATCCTTTCTAACGACAAGAAGAACATCGTGATGCTTCAGACGCTGGCTACGTTGGTGGGCCTTGCCGCCGACTCTGAGCTACTGGCCTTGTTGCGGGAAGCCGGCACGAGCGACGCTATATGGAAGCGCATCGAGGAGGCCGGCCTTCGGGTGAAGAAAGGGCTTTTCGCGCGCGACCTCATGCAGAAAACACCGGTCATCGCCCGTGAAGAAATGCCCTTGCGCGAATTGCTGGACCAGTTCTTCGAGCATGGTGTACACAAGGCGCCTGTCTGTGGTCCCGGTGGCGATATCGTTGGGGCCGTCACGTCCGAGGAGATCCTTGCGGCCGGGTTTCCGGACTACATGTCCGGCCTTCCCGACATTGCGTTTCTTGATGAATACAGCCCTTTCGAGGAGTTTTTCAAACGCGAGACGACCGCTACGGTCAAGGATATCCAGGATCGTATTCCGCTGATTGTCGACGCCGACGCCCCTATGATTCAGGTGGCGTTCAGAATGAAACAAGAGAACCAGCGTTTTGCCTATGTTCAGGAAGACGGCCGTTACGTCGGCGTCATCGACAGGGCCGATGTGCTATCAAGGATTCTACGCGCCTAATGGATTCACATATGGCCATCGCGGTGGGTGTCTTCATCGTTACTTACGCCGTCATGCTGAGCGGGAAGGTGCACAAGACCGTGGCCGCCCTTCTCGGGGGCAGCGCGATGTTGTTGCTCGGGGTTATTGGCGAAGAGGAGGCTTTCGCGGCCGTCGATCTGGGCGTTGTCTTATTGCTTACGGGCATGATGATCATCGTTCATTTCCTCGCCGAAAGCGGCTTCTTCGGCTTCGTCGCCATCCGTCTGGCCCAGATAGCCAAGGGACGCCCCATCCCGCTCCTCCTGCTTCTTTGCACGGTCACCGCGGTGCTGTCGGCACTGGTTGACAACGTCACCACGGTGTTGCTTATCGCGCCTGTTACCTTTCTCATCGCCGAACAACTCGAAGTCTCGCCCATCCCCTATCTCATCCTGGAGGCCTTGGCCTCGAACATCGGCGGAACCGCCACGCTTATCGGTGACCCGCCCAACATTATCATCGGCAGCGCGGCGGGTCTGAGCTTCAACGACTTCCTGTTGAATCTCGGCCCAATCGTGGTCGTTTGTCTGGCCACCCTGCTTCTCGTGGCTATCCTCCTCATTCGTGGACAGGCCCATGTCCCTTCGGATGTGCGCGCGCGGGTCATGGAAATGAATGCCTCCCGCGCCATCCACGATCGGAAGCTCTTGTTGAAGACGGGCTGCGTACTGTGCGCGGTGTTCACACTCTTCTTAGTGCATGACGTGGTTCACCTTCAGCCGGCCACGGTGGCGTTGGCAGGGGCGGCCGCCATCTTGCTTCTCACCAGGGCGGATCCCGAAGAGGTGTTCAAAACGGTCGAATGGCCCACGCTCTTCTTCTTCGTCGGACTCTTTATCATGGTTGAAGGCCTGCGGGCCACCGGTGTGCTCGACGAGCTGGCCGACCTGGCGCTTTCCGTGACAGGAAACGATCTGGCGCTGACAGCCCTGATTCTCCTTTGGTTTGGAGCCATCGCCGCCGCCCTCATCGGCGCCGTACCCCTGGTAACCACCCTCATCCCTGTCGTTCACAGCATCGTTCCCGTCATCGCCGAACATGCCTCGATCGATACGGAAGTGGTCAGCATGGCTCTGTGGTGGTCTCTGGCGCTGGGCGCTTGCCTCGGCGGCAACGGGACCATGTTCGGCACCGCGGCCAACGTCGTTGTCGTCCAGATTGCCAAGAACAACAACCGCGACATCACGTTCTTCCGCTTTATGGCCTACGGCCTGCCGGTCATGCTCATGACCCTGGCGATCTCCACCGTCTACATTCTTCTTCGCTACGTCCCCTGACCGCGGCCTATCCGGCGAGAAACGGCGCCGGCCGCCCCGTACGAACACTGGCGAAATAACCGTGCGAGGTTGGGAAGGGGGGTTGGCCGCTCGATTCGGCTCACAGGTAGCGGGTTTGCGGATAGGCGCTCTCTTGCGGCATTATCTGGAACACTCAACTCGGTTAAGCCACGTCACCTGAAAGAGGGAGGGAGAGCGCTATGGAAACGGAAACAGTCATCTACGAAGTCAAAGAAAATATCGCCAGGATTACCATGAACCGCGGCGACAAGATGAACGCCCTGAATCATGCCCTATGGGACGACCTGCTTGCCGCCTTTGCGGAAGCCGAGAATGACCCGGAAGTCAGGGTCGTCATTCTTTGCGGCGCCGGGAGGTCGTTCTGCGCGGGGTGGGACCTCAAAGGCAGCTACTACATCAGCGGGCCAATCGGACAAGAGAAGTGGACTACCAGCAACGCCCTGAGCACGTTGAGGAACATCAGCGAACGCTACCTGAGAATCATGAACATACCCAAGCCGGTTATCGCTCAGGTGCATGGCTACTGCCTCGCGGCGGGATGCTATCTGGAGATGTTGTGCGACTTCGCCATCGCCGCCGAGGATGTTCGTATGGGACAGCCCGTCGGCCGGGGCGGGGTTGACAGCATGCCCCTGTGGGTAACCTACCTTGGGATGCGGAAAGCGAAGGAAATGCTCATGACCCAGCGGATTATCGATGGCCATGAGGCGGAACGCATCGGGCTTATCAATAGGGCGGTGCCCGGGGACAAGCTCGAGGAAGAGGTGTGGACGATGGCGCAAGGGCTGGCCGAGGGCGAACCGGACGGAATCGCGATTCAGAAGGAGGCCTTGAACACCCACGCGGAGATACTGGGCAGAGGAGCCACCTTCGCCTATCACCGTCAACTTAACGCCCTGGGGCGCGTCGGTCGTTCAGGCGGCGGCCTGGACCTCGATGCCTCGCGCGCGAGGACGAAGAAGCAGGAAAAGGAGCGGATGAGCTAATCGCGGGACACGGCCCTCGGCAGGCCAGACCCAAATGGAAATGGCTAAACGGCTCCTATTTAGGCCCTGCATCCGCACTTTTGCTCCGCCGTCTAGGTCTGTCAATTGTGATTTGCACATTTTGGGCAACAGGCGTAACATGGGAAAATATGGCTAGTGGGCGCAACTCACTGCATTTGAGTGAGCTGTTGAATGGTTGTGGCCTCGTATAGAGAGATTTCGTCTGATTCAAGACCTGATGATTGCGGGTCTGGGTCTCGGTTACACTTTTATCGGTGCATCTGGGAGTTGTCGAAATAAATAGAAAGGAAGGCGGATATGAAGAAAAACAACCAATCGAAAATTACAAGACGTGGGTTTATTGGCGCGGCGGGAGCCGCTGCGGCGTTTACGATTGTTCCGCGGCATGTGCTGGCCGCCTCGGGCAAGACGCCGCCGAGCGACAAGCTCAATATTGCCTGTGTCGGCGTGGGAGGCATGGGGTTCGGCACGGTCAGAAGTGTTAGGAGCGAAAATATTGCCTTCCTTTGTGACGTAGACTCGGTGCGGGCGGCCAATGCCTTCGATATGTTTCCCAAGGCAAAAAAATACAAAGATTACCGCAGGATGCTCGATAAGGAACACAAGCACATCGATGCGGTCGCGGTGACCACGCCCAACCATGTGCATGTCCCCGTCTGCGTGATGGCCATGAAGATGGGCAAGCATGTTTTTTCCGAGAAGCCGTTGGGCCACAACGTCCACGAAATCCGTGTAGCAAGAGAACTGGCCAAGGAGACTGGGCTGGCCACGCAAATGGGATCGGGCGGACATGGCGGCCGCAACTACCGCCGTGTTGTCGAGCTAATCCGGGCCGGGGTCATAGGAGAGGTCCGTGAGGTCCATGTTTTTTGCGATAACGAATGGGAACCTCTGCCGAGAAAGCAGCCCCAACGCGACCGCCCCCCCTATCGCGGGGGTGTGCGTCCGACAGAAACGCCTCCCGTTCCGAAGACGCTGAAGTGGAATCTTTGGCTGGGCCCGGCCGCCGTTCGCCCCTACCACACCGCCTACCTCCCGCGCAGCTGGCGTGGTTGGTGGGATTTCGGCGGCGGAAGGCTTGGCGATATGGGCTGCCACTTCCTCGACCTGCCGTTCTGGGCGCTGCACTTGGAGGCCCCGCTGACGATCGAGGCGGACGGCCCCCCCGTGGGTTTGGAGACGGCCCCCAGTTGGATGGTGAGCAAGTGGAGTTTCGGCGCACGAGGGGACATGCCGCCGGTGGACGTCACTTGGTACGACGGTAACGTGCGGCCCGATCTGCCCGAAGAAGTTAATCGTCCCGACGCGGAACATGGCATCGTGTTCGTCGGCTCCGAAGGGATGATCGAGGCTACCTACCATACGCACTCGATTCATCCGAAGGAGAAATTCGCCGATCTTCAATATCCTGAGTCGACCATCACCGGCGCCGGTGGCCACCAGGGGTGGATCGCGGCGTGCAAGTCAGACGATCCGGCCATGCGTACCTACGAAGGAAACGAGCCCCTCAACAGTTTCGACCAGTCCGGACCGCTGACCGAGATGGTGCTGCTGGGAACGGTCGCCTATCGCGTCGGCAAGAAGCTCGAGTGGGATTCGTCCAACTTGAGAGTGACGAATTCGCCGGAGGCGAATCTGCTCATCCAGCGCCAGAACCGCAAAGGTTGGGAACTGTAGACGGGCGCGCCAGCCGGCCGGCATCGATGTTCTGCCGGCTGGTCAACCCACGCTAAAGGGACGTCTCAATATGACGACCAAGGGGGCAGCTTATAGGAAGGGAATGATGGCGTTCCCATCTGTCGCGTTTGTTTCTCTCGCTGCCGCTTTGCTGCTGCTGTTGCCCGGATCGGCCCCGGCGGAGGAAGCGTTGAACGTGCCGCTGGAGGGTTTTTCGGCGCTGTTTAACGGAAAGGACTTCACCGGCTGGCAGTTGTCGCCTCTGGCACACGAAACTTGGTCTATTGAGGATGGGATACTGAAGTCCCACGGGGGCTTCACGGACTACTCGGCAACTCTGGTAACCGAAAAGAAGTACCGCGATTTTGTGCTGCTGGCCGATTACCGGGAGCCGAGCATGTCCGTTAGCGGGATATGGTTCCGGGGATGGCCCGCGGGCCTCCCAACAAACGACACCGAGGTCGCCCGAAAGGCTTCGAATAAGTCTTGACATAGCAGCCTTCTCCACCGTCTCGCTACGAAAACCGGGTTAAGGACGCATTTTCACGGCTTCCCCCAAAGGCCTTATTCTTGAATGCTTTATCGAATCTAGAATCTGGCTGGTGGCACGGCATTCTGCCCGTGATCCATGGGCTGGAAGCCCATGCCACCCCACCCCCGCGTTCTTCGCCCAATTTCCCGCGTAGCGGGTTCAGACTCGCAATGAGATTAGGGGCAGTTTTCGACTTCTGCCGATGGCCTTCGTCGCGAGGGAATATGCGCTTGCCGCACGGCCTTTACTGTACGGGCGGCGGCGCTTCGTTCTTTCTTCGCTGGGCGGTATGGCGTAAAATGGGGCGTTGGCCGAAGATACTACCACCCTCGAAGGACGCGCTATGGATTATGCGGGCACTACGGCCCAGGGAACGATCACGCGGCTGTATCAGTTCGTAAACCGCCTCCATAGCGGCGTTCCGTACCACCTTTCGAAACAAGCGCGGGCCTTTCCTCCGTGGCACTACTTCTTCGAAATCACGCGGCGCTGCAACTTGCGCTGCAAGATGTGCCAATACATCGATTTCCTTCAGAACGTCCCCGTGCCCGAACAGCGCGACGGCGAGCTGACGACCGAAGAATGGCTAAGCGTCATCGATCAAACAGGGCCCATGAGCCTGGTCACCTTTACCGGAGGCGAGGTGTGGGTGCGCAAGGATTTCCATGAGATTCTTGAGCGGGCCTGCTCGAAACGCCGCGTCCATTTCATTTCGAACGCGGTCATGCTTACTGACGACAAGGCGGAATTCTGCGTCGGCCTCGCGCCCAAGCGGTTCGGCGGTATAGGCCTCAACTTCGTCGGCGTCTCGATCGACGGCACGGAAGAACTCCACAACGAGATCCGGGCACAAGAGGGCGCTTACAGACGCAGCATCGAGGGGATCAATAATATCGTTCGGTGGCGTGAGGAAATGGAGAAGACCGCGCCCCTTCTCCACATCAATACGGTAGTCCTTGAAGACAATCTCGATGTTCTTCCTGAAATACCTCATCTCGCGGCTGAGGCCGGCGTGAAAGTCCTCAATCTGTTGACGGAAATGCGCGCGCCGGACAATCCCAATCTTGGATACGCGGATCCGGCTTCATTCGGTCCGGAGAACAATCGCATTCCGACCATCGATCGAGTGCGGCTCGACGCGGCGCTCCAGGCTACGCTGAAGGAAGCCCACGCGCTCGGGATCGAGGTGCGCTTGCCGCGCATGCCTTATGAAATGGTGCTGGACCATTATGACGGCGGCTACGACCTGGAGCACATGGCGTGCCGCTCCATCTGGACGAACCTTTACGTCGGCGCGAAGGGAGGCGCGTACCCCTGCTTCATCAACAACATCGGAAACGTGCGCGAGTCCAGTCTCAAGGAGTTGTGGAACAATTCTCAAGCGAGAGCGTTCCGGCGGAACCGGCGCGGCGCCGCCTATGAAGTCTGCCGGGGCTGCTGTGAAATGGAATACACGGAAAGGCCCCTGCCTGGCCACGGCGAAACGGCTCCGGCCGTCGAACCCTCTCCGAACGCGTAGTCCGGTCATCTCACGTAAGGACGCAGAGGCGCAAAGAGAGAAAGGTAGGTTACGCGTTGGTCTCGCCCGCGGAGCCGGAATTGGCCGCAAGCCGCTCCACCACCGCCCTCATCCTCCGCTCGCGTTCTTTGCGCGCGGGGCACGTGTCGCAATTGAGAAGGTCACCGTTCGCGTCGATGATGTCTTCTCCGCCGCAGGAACCGCGAATACAGTGGCCCTTGAAGATGACGCCCACCGCCATGATCAAAACGACGAAACCGAATGCCCCGAAGGTTATGAGGAAAAGAAGCATGGGATTATTATACCACCTTGAGGGCCGGGTTAATCGCCGCCGTATTCTTCCCTAAATCTCGATGTGGCGCGTTCCTCGAAATCGCCTCCAGCGCGCACGAGAAACAACGCTGCCAAGCCTTGCTTCTCCGCCCACGCCAACCCGTCATCCGGCCCCAGCACCATGAGCGTTGTCGCGTACGCGTCCGCGTACATGCAGTTATCGTGGATAACGCTGACGGATGCGAGGCTGTGCACCACGGGGCGGCCGGTTCGGGGGTCGATGGTATGGGATAGACGCACGCCGTCTTGCTCGTAGAAATTCCTGTAGTCTCCCGATGTGGCCATGGCCATGTCGCGGAGGCGGACGGCGCGCTGGAGCTGGCGCCGCGCGTCCGACGGCTTCTCGATTCCCAAGGACCAGGGCTCGCCGCGCTTGTTGGTTCCCCGTGCGCGGACTTCTCCGCCCACTTCGATGAGGTAGCGCGTCACACCGAGTTCGTCGAAGGCCTCAGCCAGTTTGTCCACGGCGAAGCCTTTCGCCAGCGCAGACAGGTCGCAGTTCAATTCGCTCTCCAGCTTCTGAATGGTTCTGGCCTCAGCATCGAGGCGCAGTTTTCGATAGCCAACACGTGCCCGGAGCTCGGACAGATTGTCGTCGTTCGGAGCTTGGCGGCGCCCCCCCGGCCCGAAACCCCACGCGTTGACAAGCGGCCCGACGGTGATATCGAAGGCTCCGCCACTGGCCTCGGCGACCTCGAGTGCGCACGCGATGACGGCAGCCGTATCGTCAGAGATGGCGAAGGCTGCGCCCGCGTCGAAGCCATTGAATTCGGATAACTCCGAATCAGGGTCGTAGGTCGACATCTTCCGATTCACCGAATCGAGCGTGTCTCCCACAGCGCTACCCAGACGATCGATTAAGGGCGTGTTGAAGCTCGATCCACCGAGAACGGCCTTTACTCTGTAGGTCGTACCCATGGTCTCCCCGTCCCAGAGGACCGATGGCGAGATCTCTGGCGGAGGGGCGTTGAGGCGGTTGAGGGAGAGATACACCAAAAGAACGAGTCCCGCCGCGATAACGGCGAGACTCTTTGGAGTTAACGTCTTAGGTTGCGACGCCACTTGGCCCCCCCTATCCTCCGAAATCGTCGAGAAGGATGTTTTCGTCTTCCACGCCGAGGTCGTGGAGCATATTGATGACCGCGTCGTTCATCATCGGCGGACCGCACATGTAGTATTCGCAATCTTCGGGGTTCGGATGTTCCTTCAGGTAGTTATCCAATAGTACCTGGTGGATGAATCCCACGTACCCTGTCCAATTGTCTTCTTCGAGGGGCTCCGAAAGGGCGAGGTGCCACTCAAAGTTCTCGTTGTCTCTCGCGATCGCGTCGAATTGATCGATGTAGAAGGCTTCGCGCAGACTGCGCGCGCCGTACCAAAAGGATGCCTTCCTCTTGGTGGCAAGCCGTTTGAACTGATCGAAGATGTGCGAGCGCATGGGGGCCATGCCCGCGCCGCCGCCGATGAAGACCATCTCGTTGTCGGTTTCGCGCGCGAAGAATTCGCCGAAGGGACCGGATATGGTTACTTCATCGCCTGGCTTCAAGTTGAAAATATAGGACGACATGGTGCCGGGCGGGGTGCCTTCGGGGGCGCGGGGGGGAGGCGTCGCCACGCGGACATTCAGCATGATGAGGCCCACTTCCTCAGGATAGCTCGCCATCGAATACGCGCGGGTGACCGTTTTGGTAACGGTCGACGTGTATTTCCATATGTTGAACTTATCCCAATCCTCCCGGTACTCCTCTTCCACATCGAAATCGGCGTAGGTCGCCACATGAGGGGGGCACTCGATCTGGATGTAGCCGCCAGCACGGAAGGGCACCGACTCTCCCTCGGGTAACTCAAGGACCAGTTCTTTGATGAAGGTTGCCACGTTGTGGTTCGAGCGCACTTTGCATTGCCACTTGCGCACGCTGAAGATCTCGGCGGGAACTTCGATCTTGAGATCCTGCTTCACCTTAACCTGGCAGGAAAGGCGGCATCCTTCGCGCGCCTCGCCGCGATTGATGAAACCGAACTCGGTGGGAAGCATGGCGCCGCCGCCCTCGTGAACGCCGACTTTGCACACGCCGCAGCTTCCTTTGCCGCCGCACGCCGAAGGGATGAAGATTTTCTGGGCGGAAAGCGCGCTGAGCAATGTGTCGCCGGCCTCCACCTGCACGGCATTTTCCTCGTCGCCGTTGATGACGATGTTGACGTCGCCTGTACTGACGAGCCACTTGCGCGCCAGGACGAGAATGGCGACCATGCCGAGAATGATGGCCGTGAACATGACCATTCCGAGGCCGATTTGCGCTCCCACGTCTGTATGCTCCTAACTTCTTCGCGCCCGGGCCGGAGCCCACGCGCGCCCTATAGCTGGATTCCGCCGAAGCAGAGAAATCCGATCGCCATGAGCCCGGTTACGATGAAGGTAATGCCCAGGCCCCGAAGGCCCTGGGGGACGTTACTGTAGGTCATCTTCTCGCGAATGGCGGCCAACGCTATGACGGCCATGGCGAAACCGATTCCGCTGCCAACGCCGAAGAAGGTGCTTTCCAAGAAATTGTAGTCGCGCTCGACCATGAATAGGGAGGCTCCAAGGATCGCGCAATTCACCGTGATCAGTGGCAAGAACACTCCGAGCGAGACGTAGAGCTTGGGGGCATACTTGTCCAAGAACATTTCGAGCAATTGGACGGAGGCCGCGATACTGCCGATGTAGCTGAGGAGGCCCAGGAATGACAGGTCGAACTGGGCCAAGCGGTCGCCGTACCGGGGCACCCACGCGAGCGCCCCTTCCTTAAGCAAGTAGGTGTACACGAAATTGTTGATGGGAACGGTGATGCCCAGCACGAAGACCACGGCAAGTCCCAGGCCCATAGCCGTCTCGACTTTCTTGGAGCAGGCAATAAAGGTGCACATGCCCAGGAAGAAGGCGAGCGCCATGTTCTCGACGAAGACCGCCTTGATGAGGATGCTAATTAGTTCTTGCATGGCTTAGGCCTCCTCCACCTGTTCGGGCTTCCACGCTCGGAGGCCCCAAATAAAGAAGCCGACGATGAAAAATGCTCCAGGCGAAATGAGCATGAGCCCGTTTTGCACATACCAGCCACCTTCGCTACTCAACGTCAAGACGGAGTAGCCAAAAAGCTTGCCTGAGCCAAGCAACTCGCGGATGCACGCGGTACCCATCAGAATCATGCTGTAGCCCAGCCCGTTTCCAATGCCGTCGAGGAAACTGCGGACCGGGCCGTTCTGCATGGCGAAGGCCTCGGCGCGGCCCATGACGATGCAGTTGGTAATGATGAGTCCGACGTACACGGACATAGTCGTGCTGATGTTATACACGTAAGCTTTGAGCACTTGATCCACGATGATCACCAGGGAGGCGATGATGGTCATTTGGACGATGATTCGGACACTCGTTGGAATGTAGTTGCGAATGAAACTCACGAAGAGATTGGAGAAACCGGTGACCAGGGTGAGCGCTATAGCCATAACCAACGATGGCTTGAGCTGTGTCGTCACCGCCAGGGCCGAACAAATTCCCAATACCTGAAGGGCAATGGGGTTGTTATTGAAGAAGGGGTCCAGCAGCAGTTTTCGTTCTTCTTTTCCCATGACTGCCATTACGAAACGCTCCCATCGGAACGAAGTTTCGCCTGTTCCGCCAAGTAGCCCCCGAAACCTTGGTCGCCCATCCAATATTGCACCAAGTTCGTCACGCCGTTACTGGTAATCGTCGCGCCGGACAGGCCATCCACCTGATGTGGCGTATTTTCCGGCGACCCGGCCGGCCCCTTAACGACGCGGATAGCCGGCAGGGCATCTTCGTCGTAAATCTTTCGGTTCGCCCACTTGACGCGCCACCTCGGATTATCCACCTCTCCACCAAGCCCCGGCGTTTCGCCGTGCTGATAGAACGTGATCCCATGGATGGTGTCAAAATCGGACCGGAGCGCCAGGAATCCGTACAAGGTAGACCACAGGCCCTTCCCCTCGACCGGCAAGACCAACAACTCAAGAGCGCCGTCATCCCCGTTGATCCGATAAGCCTTTGCATAATTCGGGACCCTCTTGAGTCCCGCGATATTGTCACCCGCGTTCCTGCTCATGGAGGGATCTTTCGACGCTTTCAACTGGTCGTACCCAGCGGGATCCTCGATGACGCCTTCGGCGGCCTTTTTGCCCGTTTCTAAATCGATGATAAGGGTCTCGATCCGTTCTTCGAATATCTCCTGGACTTCCTCGGGCGTTATGCTCGAGTTTGCTTCCATGAGATCCGCCAGCACGAGAACTTTCGTCTGCTTGTCCAGCAGCGCGTTGCGGACTTGGCGATCTTTGAGGAAGGTGGCGGAGGAAGCCACGAATAGCGAACACACCGCACAGACGATAGCGGAGAATAAGACGGTGTATATTGGGCTGTTACGCTGCATGGCGGGCCAACCTCCTCTTGATATTCTTTTGCTGGGCGCGATAGTCGATGAAGGGCGCGAAGCAATTCATGAACAGGATGGCCAGCATCCAACCCTCGGGATAGGCCGGGTTGACGACGCGTATCAAGATGCCCAGCAGCCCGATACAGAATCCGTACAGGAGTTTGCCGCCGTCGGTATACGGAGAGGTCACTGGGTCGGTAGCCATAAAAATGGCGGCAAAGGCGAATCCGCCCAGCACCCAGTGCCAGTAGAAGGGCACGTCAAAGATAGGATTCGTGTCCGAACCGATAAGATTCAGCAGCGCCACCATGCACAGGCTGCCGATCAGGCACCCCGCCATCGTGCGCCACGATCCGATTTTCGTGAAGATGAGGACGAACGCGCCGAATAGGCAACACAGCGCCGATGTCTCGCCCATCGAACCGGGAACGAAACCAAGAAAGGCGTCCATCCACGACCACGAACTGTCGCGGAGCGCCTGTAATCCAGTGAGAACCGGCCCGTCGGCTTCTCCAGCCTTCTCCGCGCCATAGAAGGCCGTGGCGAGAAGCGTCGCGCCCGAATAGCCGTCGGAGCCCGTCTGCGCGGCTATCCAAACCTTTTCGCCCGAAATCTGCGCCGGGTAGGCGAAGAAGAGGAAGGCACGTGACAAAAGCGCCGGATTCCAGATGTTCATACCGACGCCGCCAAAGACTTCCTTGCCGATAACCACGCCGAACGTGACCGCCAAGGCCACCTGCCACAAGGGCACCGTAGGCGCGAGGGTCAGCGGCAGCAAGGCGCTCGTCACCAGAAAGCCTTCACTAATTTCGTGCTTCCGCACGATAGCGAACACGGCTTCGGCGATGCCGCCCGCGGCCAACGTCACAATGTAAATCGGAAGGTAAAACAACGCGCCGTACACAAAGCAGTCCGCGGGGCTTGCGACGTCAAAGCTGTAGTCGACGGCTTCGAATACCCTCGTCTGCCAGCAATCCAAACTCGACGCGCCGCCTTCGATGGCGACGAAAGCCTGGTAGCCCGTGTTGTACATGGCCATTAACATGCACGGCACTAGAGCGACCACTACCGTGATCATCATGCGCTTGAGGTCGAGTGCGTCGCGCGCGTGGGCCGCGCCTTTGGTCACGTAACCCGGTGTGAAAAGAATGGTGTCGCCCGCCTCGAAGAGAGCAGAGAACCTTTCCAGCGGGGCGCCCTTCTCAAAGAGCTTCGCTTGCTTGTTTTGAAGATCGCGTAAGAATTGCATTTAGCCTTCCCGTTCGATCTGGGTGAGGACATTCCGCAGATGCGGCGCGTAGTCATACTTTCCGGGGCAGACGAAAGTGCAGAGCGCAAGGTCTTCCTCGTCCAAATCGAGGCAACCCAATTTTTCCGCGAGTTCCAGGTCGCCCACCAGCAAAGCCCGCAAGAGATATGTGGGCAGAATATCCATCGGCATAACGCGCTCGTACATCCCAATGGGCACCATGGGGCGCTCGGAGCCGTTGGTTGCCGTCGTGAACTTGAACAACTTCGATGGAGAGAAGTGGGCAAGGAAGCTGTTCGTCGTCGAGAATTTATCGGCGCCTGGCGATAGCCAACCGAGGAATTCGCGCTCGCGGCCCTCCGCCAAGGCCGCGATTTGCTGGTGGTAACGGCCGAGGTATCCAACTACTTCGCCGTTGGCTGTGCGCCCGGAAAGGACCGACCCCGAAATGATCCGGTTCTCGCCCGCGTCGATTTCTCCCGCGGTCAATGCGTCGATGCCGGCCCCCATCCGCGTACTTAGCAGCCGGGGCTGCACGACGGCCGGCCCGGCCAACGACACGATGCGTTTCGGCTCCAACCGCCCGGTGGCGAACAACTGGCCGATAGCGATGACATCTTGGATGCCAATATGCCAGACCGTCTTTTCGCGGTGAACGCCCTCAAGAATATGGATGTGCACACCGGGTGTACCCGCTGGATGAACGCCGGAAAATTCCTCGACCTGTACGCCTGAATGAGGATCCGCCGACACCGCCGAGCCCGGCTCGCGGCAGAGGTAGATCTTGCCTTCCCGCAGCTTGGATATGCAGGTGAGGCCCGAATCGAAAGCCCCTTCGTTGCCCGCGTAGATCGCCTCGACCGAAGGCGCATGCGGATTCGAGTCCATCGCCGTAATAAAAATCGCGGCCGGCTCGCTGTCCACCGCGGGAACCTTGCTCATGGGGCGGGTGCGAAACGCCGTCCAAAGCCCCGACTCAATCAAGAGCGTGCGGACCTCGCCGCCGCTCAGGCCCGCGGGATCCTTCTCTTCATAGTTCTCGAACGGAAAAAAATCCGACTCGTTTGGCTCGTTCTGTTGTTCCCGGGCGTTTAACTTGATCACCATCGACAGAAATGCCCGCTTGTCGCCGCGATTGATGGCGACCACTGTGCCCGCGGCGGGCGCGGTGCAGATCACACCCGGATTCTTCTTGTCTTCAAAAAGCGGCTGGCCGCGCTGAACCGTGTCCCCCACGGCGGCGAGTATGGTCGGCTTGAGCCCAACATAGTCCTCGCCCAAAACGCCGGCGTGGCTGACGGGCGCACCCTCGTAGACCGTCTGTTCGGGTCCCCCCTCGATGGGGAGGTTCAACCCTTTTCTTATGGTATGAAGGGCCATGCTCTTTCCTCAGTTCCCCAAAGCACACCGGCGCCGCGGCGGTCCCCGTAGGCCACCCGGGCGGGCGTCCTACCCGAATCTATCCAGAGTCAGTCCGTCTGGTCGCTCCCCGCACGAAGTCGTTGTTCAACCCAGCGAAACCAACTCGCGCGGCCCTGTATCGCGCGCGCCAGACGAACCCGGACTCCACCTCAGCCCCCTGGGGAACCGAGTCCTGCAATCGCGACGCATGGAAGGGTCTATCTTGACACATCGCTGATCGCTGACGCAAACGCCACGCGTGGACGAACGCACGCCCCGGAAGGAACCGGCTCAGTCCGGCTGTTCTTCGTTTGCCCAAGGCCACACACGTCGAAAAGCCATCTCGAAGACGTACAGCATGAAGAGGTAGTAGATGACCAGTTCCCGAAATTCCGACAGGTTCTTGTTAATCGTGCCACCCATGCCGAATCCTCTGTCGCCCAGCTCATGGGCGATGCTCCGCAACACCAACATGGCGACCATGGTAAGAATCGAATAGCGATCGGGCGCGGCATAGCGGAGAACGGGATGGTCCACCTTGAGCGCCGCAAGCGGCAGAAGTACGAACCACACCGCCATACCCACATCCAAGATCGCCTTAGTAATCTGCGTCGTGTTACCTTCGTTGTGAAGATTGAACGTACCTCGCGTTTCCTTCCACGAGATATCCTTTAGGTATTCGTAGTAATGTAGGCCATAATCGATCTCCTCGAGAAGAACAAAAACGACAAAGGCACCCAACAACCGAAACCCCCAGCGTTCGACCGCGGCTTTCTTTCGGCACGACCCCATAAACGCGGCGGCAACCATGACCAGCAAAATGACATTCTGCAGATTTTCAAGCAGCCCGAATTCGCGTCCGGCATTGGGGTTCATGGATATAATGCGGGGGCTGACGATACGCTGAAGCGTTTCCACGCCAGAAAAATACATGGCGGTCAACGCGAGCGTAACGCCAAACGGCACGGCAAAGTAGACGAAGATTTTCTTGAGATTCATAACCACTCAGAACAAGTCAGAACATGCCCCCTCCTTAGGGAGGGGCTGGGGGAGGGTCGAGCCTCCAGCAACACCAGGAAGAAACGCGTTGACCGAAGCACCCCCAACAAACAAGAAAGTATACAGTGAACTCAGACTCAGCGGAAAAAACCGATCGCCCGAAGTCCAAAGAATCAGCATCCCCCAGCGCGCACGACAAAGCCTACAGCCTGCTCCACGCCCGTATGCCCAAAGGCCAAGTCCTGGACATCCCCTGCGGCTCCGGTTCCTTCACGCGCCGGTTGCTCGAAGGTGGATACGAGGTCGCCGCCGCCGATATCGCGGCCCACCCGGCCGTCCCCCAAGTCCCCTTCCAAGCGGCCGACATGAATCAACCACTTCCCTTCCTTGATGCCAGCTTCGACGCCGTAGCGTCCATCGAAGGCATCGAACACATCGAACGCCCCTACGACTTCCTCCGCGAATGCCGCCGCGTCCTAAGACCAGGCGGCTTCCTTCTGTTGACGACACCCAACATTTCCTCGCTTCGCTCGAGGTGGCGCTGGTTCCTCACCGGCTTCCACAACAAATGCAAATACCCCCTGGACGAAACCGACCCCCAACCCCGCCATCACATCGCCATGCTCTCCTACCCACAAACCCGTTACATGCTTCACACCAATGGCTTTCGAATTCAAACCATCACCACCAACCAAATCAAAAGCGCGAGCCGGCTCTACTTCCCATGGGCCGCCGTCAGCTACCTGGCAACGAAACTCATCCTCCCCAGAGGCGCCCGCGGCGAAAACCACGCCGCTGTCATCCGCGACGCGCAGCGCCACATGCTCTCCACTCCCCTGCTCTTCGGGGAAACCATGATCGTCATCGCCCAGGCACATACGAAAAAGTAGGCCGAACGCTGACCCGGATGTCTCCCGCCGCGGCGCCTCCGGATCCGCTACGCCGGAAGATGGCACGAAGAACACAAGAGTGGAACGCGCGATTCCTGTTCCGGTCGCGGGTCATCTGAAAATCGTGGAGCCTGTGGACATGCAAGGCGTTTCGAGATCTCGCTTTTGGCGCGTGGCGGACAAGATGCCCGCCCTCCCCTCGTCAACGCCTCTGAGGGGACACGAGAATATGCGCGCTGGGCTTTGTTCCGCTTGGCCGTTCGTGACGCCCGCCACTGATAGCGGGAAGGAAGTGGACCTCGCTGTTCTCGCCGACCCACTCGATCATGCCAAGCGTCGTCACTTCGCCGTCAATGGCGACCGAGATGTTTGACCTTATCCGCCCGCTCTCGACGAGGCGCGCCTCCATGCCCGGATAAGCCCGGTCCAGCGCCTCGACGACCTGGCGAACGGTCGAGCCGTCGACCTCGACTGTCGGCTTGCCGCCGCAAAGGCTCTGCATTGGCGACGGTATGTAGACCGTTGGCATTGGCTACTTCTGCTGTTTCCAGCTTGCCTGCATGATCGCACCCGAATTCATAGGCAGGTCTACCATGCGCAGGCCCGTCGCGCTGTGAATCGCGTTGGCGATGGCGGGCAACGGCGGAATTAAGTTGGCCTCGCCGACGCCGCGAACGCCGAAGGGATGCCCTGGGTTGGCCACCTCGACGATACACGTGTCGATCATCGGAAGGTCCAGGCTGGTTGGCATTCGATAGTCGAGCAGGCTCGTGTTGGCCATCTGACCCTGCTCGTCCATACAGTACTCCTCGTTCAGCGCCCAACCGATTCCTTGGACGCTGCCGCCCTGCATCTGGCCCTCGACGTAGCTGGGGTGAATGGCCTTCCCAACGTCCTGGAATGACGTGAAGCGCAGCACCTCCACCTTCCCAGTCTCGGGATCGACCTCGATATCGACGATGTTCCCCGAAAAAGAGCCTCCGGCGCCCTTCGGGTTGACCGCGGCCCAGCCTACGATGGGGCCCCCGGTGCCGCTGAGTTGGCCAGCCAATTCTTTGAAGCTCATGCGAAGCGCCGAGTCGGTTTTCGATTTGAACTCCCCTTGCTCCAACTCGACAGAATCTACTTCCACCTCCCAAATCGTGGCGGCGCGTTCGACCATCTGGCGTTTGATGTCCTGAGCGGCTTCGTAGGCCGCCCAACCCGTTGCGAAGGTGGTGCGGCTGCCCGCCGTGAGGGCCGTGAATCCGATCGAGTCCGTGTCGGCGACGGTCGGGCGGACCTCCTCGGCGGCAATCCCCAGCACCTCGGCCGCCTGCATCGCGATCGACGTTCTGGTGCCTCCAATATCGACAGAGCCCTCGACGAGGTTGATGGTGCCGTCGTCGTTCACCGAGATGCTGCAGCTCGACGCAAAACCGATGTTGAACCAGAAACCAAGGCTGACCCCGCGCCCGCGGTTGGGGCCTTCTAGCGGCGCATCGTAGTGAGGATGATTCTTCATGGCCTCTAGTACCTCGACGCACCCGATGCGAGGGAAGACCGGCCCGTCGGCGCGCCGGGTACCCTCTTTGGCCGCGTTCTTGAGCCTGAGGTCTATCGGGTCCATACCCAGCTTTATCGCGAGTTCGTCGACGATCTGCTCCGTTGCGAAGGCGGCGTTGGGCGCGCCCGGAGCGCGGTACGCGGCTGTTTTCGGCTTGTTCACGACGACGTCGTAGCCGTCGATAACGACGTTGTCGATGTCGTAAGCGGCAAACACGCACCCGCCAGCGGCGCCAACCGGCGAGCCCGGAAAAGCCCCAGCCTCGAAGGCGATGTATGCTTGGGCCGCGGTGATTGTGCCGTCGTTCTTCGCGCCGATCTTGACCTTGAGGTAGGAACCGGACGTCGGCCCCGTTCCTTCGAAGCAATCGGCCCTGCTCATGACGATCTTGACCGGGCGCCCTGTCTTCTTCGACAGCAGTGCTGCCACGGGTTCGAGATACACGCTGATCTTGCCGCCAAAGCCGCCGCCGATTTCCATAGGAACCACACGGATTTGCGACACAGGCATATCCAGGATTTTGGCGCAGCTATCGCGCACCACGAAGGCGCCTTGTGTGCTGCACCAGATGTGAAGGCGGCCGTCTTCGCTCCAAAGCGCGGTCGCCGGGTGGGGCTCGATGTAGCCTTGGTGAACCGTCACCGTGCTGAACTCCCGCTCGACGACGACATCGGCATCCTGAAACCCTTCGTCGAGATCGCCCTTCGTGTGCCGGAAATGGGATGCCAGGTTGCTCGTCTTATCGGTTGTCTCTCCGAGTTCCTTCGTCCTGAGATACTCGTGGAGCAGAGGCGCGTCCTCCTTCATCCCCTCGGGCGCGGTGAGGACATGTTCGAGGATCTCGTACTGCACGTCGATTAGGGCGGCGGCTTCCTCGGCGACGTGCGGGCTCAAGGCGGCGACGGCAGCAATGGCGTGGCCCCCCCTATAGAGGGCCTTGTCGCTCGCCAGGATGTTATCCCTGAGGTATTTCAGGTCCGTGTTGTCCTCGCCGAAATCCACGATGGCCCCGTCCTTGGTGTTGGGCAGGTCCTTGGTCGTCACGACAGCCAACACGCCGTCCAGCGCCTCGGCCTTGCCGGTGCCGATGGACTTGATGCGCGCGTGAGCGTGCGGGCTGCGCAGGATCTTGCCGTGCAGCAATCCCGCCGTGTCGAAGTCGGCGCCGTACTGGGCCCTGCCGGTGACCTTGTCCGCGCCGTCGTGGCGGATGGGGCGCGAGCCGATGACATCGAAGGTCTCGTTGGCTAGGACCATGTTGGGTTCGTACGGCTTAGCGGTCATGCCTTGGCCTCCTGGATGGCCTTGGCGGCGTCCTGCACGGCCCGGACGATCTTGTCGTAGCCCGTGCACCGGCACAGGTTGTTGGCCAGCCAAAGCCTTATCTCTTGCTCGGTCAGATTCGGATTCTCGTCGAGCAATGCCTTCGAGGCAACAATAAAACCAGGCGTACAAATTCCGCATTGCAGCGCGGCGTTCTCCAGAAAAGACTGCTGAATAGGATGCAGCCCGCCTCCGCTGGCGATACCTTCGATGGTCGTGATCTCCTTGCCTTCGGCCTCGACGGCCAACACCAGGCACGAGGTGACGATGCGACCGTCAAGGATGACGGTGCACGCTCCGCAGTTACCGTCGTTGCATCCCTCTTTGGTCCCGGTGAGCCCTATGACGTCGCGCAGAACTTCAAGCAGGCTCTGGCGCGGCTCGCACAAAAAGTCGACCTGCTCGCCGTTGATTGTTGACTGTACGTGGGTCTTTCCGGGCATCTAACTAGGCTAGAGTTTTGCGGTTACGCAGCCTGTTTATTCGCATGGTTGTTAGCCCC
>CAYNZS010000021.1:6330-27507 GCA_964401695.1 uncultured Nitrospirales bacterium | reverse complement strand
AACGACGTACGGCCTTTCTACGTCAGCCGATTATGAAACTGGGGATCGTTGAGCGCAGCGATACGCGCCATTTACTACGGCTCTGAAGGTGTCGTATACTGGGGGGGAGAGTGTTTGATGGGCTCATGGACCGAAAGGAATAGCGTGTTTGGCGATGTCGATATGGGAGTGGCGGCGGTGCGGTATTTGTCTCTCTTGTTCGCGCTGTGCGTTCACGAGGCGGCGCACGCTGCCATGGCCTACTCGCGCGGCGACGATACGGCCTACCACCTAGGGCGGCTATCGCTCAACCCCCTTGTGCATATGGACTTGTTGGGCACGGTCATCATGCCTATTCTCATGATGACTACAGGGTTTCCATTTCTTTTCGGCTGGGCCAAACCCGTCCCATTCAACCCGAGAAACTTGAAGGACATGCGCAAGGATCCCGTGTGGATTGCGATAGCCGGCCCCGCTTCAAATCTATTGATGGCTATCGTGGCCGTGTTCGTTGCGCGGATCGTGTTTATGGCGTACGGCGGTGTGGAGCTGGCGCCGGATCTTCTATTTACGTTTCTGGCTACTTTCGTGATAATCAATTTCTTCCTGCTGTTCTTCAACATGATTCCCGTTCCCCCGCTCGACGGGCACTATGTGTTGAACTACTTCCTTCCGCCCGAAGGCCAGCGCTTCATGCAACAGGTCGGACCCATGGGGATCATCATCGCTCTGCTTGCGTCGCGTTACGTCCTATTCACTGACAATAGCCCGGTGTTCCGTGTGATCGGGACCGCCCTGGAATTCATGATTGGCGCTTGAGCGGACGGAGAGCGGCGTTTACTGTGCGGCGAGGATGGCTATGTCGCGGGAGAGTTCGAGGACGCTGTCGGCTTCGGTGCCGTCGTAGTAGCCCCGGATGACGCCTTCGCGACCCACGAGGATGAGCCGTTCGCTGTGGATGAGGGGATCGTCCATTGAACCCACTTTGAAACCGGTGACTGCCACGTCGTGGATATAGGGCAGTGCGCCGGTGAGGAAATGCCAGCGGCCGGTGTCGGCGCCGAATCGTTCGGCATATTCGGTCAACACTTCGGGGGTGTCCCGTTCGGGATCGACGGTAATCGATACAAACTCCACGCCGCCCCGCCCGCTATACGCGCGGTGCAGGCCCGCCATATGGTTGCTTAGGATGGGGCAAATGCCGGAGCAGTTCGTGAAAATAAAATCGATCACATAGATCTGGCCATCCAGGCGTTTGCTATCGAAGGCCACGCCGCCGCTGTCGGTAAGGGAGAACTCGGGCGCCTTTCCCAAATCGGGGAGCGCGGCCTCGTCGGCGATGGGGCGGGAGGCGGATTTCAAAAAACGTTCGAGGGTGAGCGCGGTAAGCATGAGGATACCTGCCAAGACCAATACGCTGCCTACGAGGGCGGATTTTCTCACGGCCATTAGATTTGAACGCTCCGTTTATTTCTCGGGCCCCTCGCCGAAGTAATCATCTAGAACCTCGAATCCGCGATGAAGAGCAGCAACAGGCCCGGCAGATAAACGAGTGAGGTCCGCAACACCAAACGCGCAGCCTCGTCCGTCCTGCGGACACTGAGCAAAAGATCCGAAGCCAGCATCGCCGTTCCTAGCGCGAGCGCCCCCGCGAAATAAATCCATCCCGACATGCCCGACAGGGTCGGCAAGAGCGACGCGGGAATGAGCAGTAATGAGAAGAAGATTCCCTGCCGGATGGTGCGCTCTTCGCCGTTCTTTACTGTGGGCAGCATCTTGAGTCCGGCGCGCTTGTAATCGCTGCGCCACATCCAAGCAATAGCGAAGTAGTGGGGGTGTTGCCAGATGTAGAGGATAAGAAAGAGTATCCAAGCGCCAGCGCCGATGTCGTTCGTAGCCCCGGCCCATCCGATCATCGGAGGAAGCGCGCCGGGAATTGCGCCGACAGAGGTGTTCAGCCAAGTAAAGCGTTTCATCGGCGTGTACACGAGGACATAGAGGAAGGAACTCAACAAGGCTAGGAACGCGGCGAAGATATTCACGGCTCCCAGCAAGAGGAACACGCCACCGACGCACATGGCCGTGCCCATATATAAGGCGGCTTGCGGGGTAACGACCCGGGACGGGAGCGGGCGGTTTCGCGTGCGCTCCATGAGCGCGTCGGTGTCCCGCTCCAAATATTGATTGAGCACGGACGCGCCGCCACCGGATAGCGCGGTGCCCAGTAATACGTAGAATAGGGTGGCGTAATCGTGGATGCCTTTTCCGCCCAAAAAATACCCGATAAGCGTCGTAACGAGGACCATGGCGGCTATTCTGGGCTTAGTCAATTCGATATAGGTAGCGATTGCGCTCTTCATGATTTCCGCGCCTCTGTCTCAACTCAAGTTAACGCCCTCTTCAGTGCACCGTCCACTTTTGCGGCCCTTTGCTCGCGAAAGCTCAGCGGACATGCCCGCAACGCAAGCAACGTGGTCAAACCCAACAGCGCGGCCCCCGTCGCTACGTGAAGACTCGTGATGACCGGCACCTTCGCCGTTAATACGGTGGCCGCTCCCAGCGTCAGTTGCGCCGCAAGTAGCAGGATTGTCAGCACGGCGCACCGCCACGACTTGGTATCGGCGCGCCGAGCGCGGTACGTGGCCACTCCTGCTATGGCCACGGCGGCCGCCACCGCCACCGCTCCCAAACGGTGAGCGAAATGGATGGCCACTTGGCCCAAGGTTGCGTCGGGCAGCGGCTGGTTATTTACGATGCCTTTCTCCCAGCGCCAATCGTTAATCCAGTCTAGCATGTCGGCGTTGAATAAGGGGAGGATCCGGCCGCCTGTGGTGGGAAAATCCGGGATGGCTAAACCGGATTCCGTATGACGCATCAACGCGCCCAAAAGCAACTGAACATAGATCGTGGCGACGAGAAACAAGGCCGGCTTGGCGAGAGGAGTGCCGCCTGAGGTTTCGGTCTTGGCGGCGCGCGCTGCCCGTTCTTTCGATTGGGAGTAGGCGATAAATATGGTGATCATAAAGAAAGTCTGGGCGAGCATGGCGTGGGATACGGAAATGGGAGTGGGCAGGAAGAAGAGCACCGTTAATCCGCCGAGAACGCCTTGGGCGATTACCGCGCCGAGAGCCGCGCAGCCGAGCGCCTTGACCCACCTGCGCGTATCGCTCATGCCAAGCCACGCCGCCGAAACGATGCTCAACAGTCCCACGAGCGAGGCCACCAAGCGATGCAGATGTTCATGAAAAATGCCGCCCACCATTCTCGACCACTCAAAGAGAAACATATTGACGCCATAGGTCGTCGGCCAATCGGGCACGGAAAGGCCCGCGCCATTACTCTTCACCTGCCCACCCAGGAAGATCAGGCCGAGCGTAGCGAAAACGACTATTTTGGTAAAAAGCCGCAACGGAGCCGGCGATATGTGGGGGGCGTGCGCGTTCATAGAGAGAAGTAAAACGGCCTCCGGGGGGAATTCAAATCCTAAACGCGGATCCCGTAAATCGTGACGCCACAGCCCGCGAGTGGGACCAAGATCCGCTACTATACCAAATGGAGCCGGTCCGGCGCGAAAGCCAAGCTCAAGGTGAATCGCTCTTTGAGAATGCGGGCGCGAGCCAGTGAGCGACAGGCCGCCCAAAAACGCTGGTCTCGAAGATTCTAGGGAATCCCTTCCTTTGTCTTTACGTTATTTGAGAAGAAGGCAGCATATTCGTGGTACAATCTCTGACAGAGACTGAGGGCGTGGCCGACCATGGGTGAAGAGTACCAAGTTACTTGTTACCACTGTGACAAGCCGCTACAAGGCGATCCACCGATGGAGTTCGCCGCCTGGAATGAGGATCGGGTCAAGCAGACTGGCGTATGGGTCTTCGCGCATTCCGATTGCCACCAACGTTCGCTAGAAGCCATCCCCCTCGACTCGGCGGTTTGACATACCAATCTGTCGCCTTTCGCAAGCCCCGAGCAGAGGGGCGGCCATTACTTAGGGATGTGGCCGAAATTGCCTTGCCAAGTCCCCTACCTTCTTCTAGCGGGCTTTCGGCGCTGCTTCTTTTGCCCTTTGTTCGGATCGACCCTCGCCTCTACCATGTCGCGCGCGGCGTGGATCCGCTTGGTAATCAATTCGGCGGGAATGTCTTCCATAAAACGGCTGGTGACGGACATGCGTTCGCGCCCGTGCTTGACGCGGGCGTGGGCCTCGAACAAGGTCAGGTGCCGTTTCGCGCGCGTCATAGCCACATAGAACAGGCGCCGTTCCTCGTCCAAGGAGTTCTCCTTGAGACTGCGCTCGTGGGGGAGTAGCCCTTCTTCGACCCCGGCCACGAATACGAAGGGATACTCTAGCCCTTTTGCGCTGTGGATGGTTTGGAGCGTGACCGCGTTCTGGCGGCCTTCGTCCTTGGATTGGCGGCCCTCGTCGCCGTTGAGCGAGCTCTGGTCGAGGAAATCATGGAGGCTCGACTTTCCCGACTCGCTCTCGTACTGCTCGACCGCCTTCACGACGGTCTCGACGTTTTCCCACCGGAAGTCCGCCTGCTCTCGAGTCTTGGATGTCCGGTTAACTTCGTCGCGGTAATCGATAGCGTTGACCAGGGAACGAATATTGTCCGAAAGCGATAGGCCGTCCGCGCGAAAGAGCCGCCTGTGTCGGTCGACGATCTCCATAAACTCCGTTACCCCTTGCCGAGCACTTGGCGAAAGCTCGCCCGCGCTCAGCATATCGCGAAGGCCCGCGTTAAACGGGACGTTCGACTCCTTGCAGCGGCGGTGAACGGCCATGAGGGAGGCGTCGCCGACGCCGCGCCGCGGCACGTTGATCACGCGCAGCAACGACGCCTCGTCGCGCGGATTCGCCAAGACCTTGAGGTAGGCGACGATGTCGCGGACTTCGGCGCGCTCGAAAAAATCTTGCCCCCCGATGACGACATAGGGCCGCCCGGCTTGGCGCAAGGCCAACTCGAAGGGGCGCGACTGAGTGTTCGAGCGGTAGAGAATGGCGAAGTCTCCGTTTCGCGCTCCCGTCTTTCCAATGATGTGATCGAGCCACGCCACGGCCATCTTGGCTTCGTGGTCGTCGTCGCCCGTGACGAGCCAGTCGATCGGCCGCCCCTCTCCAACGTCGCTCCACATCTTCTTTTCTCGGCGCGCGCCGTTGCGCGAAATGACTGCGTTGGCCGCGCGCAGGATAGTCCGGGTCGACCGGTAATTCTGGTCGAGCGTAACGATCTTGGCGGCGGGGTAGTCCTTCTCGAAGCGGAGAATATTACGCACGTCCGCGCCGCGCCAGCCATAAATGGATTGGTCGTCGTCACCCACGACGCAGAGGTTCGAGCGCTTTTCGACGAGGCGGCGAATCAAGTCGTATTGAACCGGATTCGTGTCCTGGTATTCGTCGACCATCACGTAGCGGTATTTCTTCTGGTAGACCGAAAGGATGCGCGGATGTTCGTTCCACAAACGCAACGTCAAGCTGAGGAGGTCGTCGTAATCGACGGAATTCGCGGCGCGGAGAGCGGATTCGTAGCGTTCGTATACTTCAGGCATCCATGTCTCGTACTTCTCCGCCGCCCCCTCTTTTAGCGCCTCCGCGGAGTCCCCTTCGACGCGCCCCTTCCGCAAGCTTATCTCGGCGCGGAACATGGCCGGGCTGAACCTCTCCCCCACGCCTTCTATGTCGTCCAAGACGTGGCGCAGCAACGTCCGCGAGTCGCCCTTGTCGGCGATAGTGAAATTCTTGCGGTAACCGAGAAGCTCGATGTGCTTGCGGAGGACCTTCAAGCAGAACGAATGGAAGGTCGATATCTCGATATCTTTGGCGGCCCTCTTGCCGACCAAGGAGGCGGCGCGTTCGCGCATCTCGAGGGCGGCCTTGTTGGTGAAGGTGACGGCAAGAAGTTGGCTGGGGGCCGCGAGCTTCTTCTTGAGGAGATAGGCGATGCGCCGCGTAACCACGGTCGTCTTTCCGCTCCCTGCGCCAGCTACGACAAGTACCGGACCATCGGCGGTCAATACGGCGGCCTGCTGCTGGGGGTTCAGACCGCTGAGATAGGAATTCGTTCGGGACAATTTGCCTGCCTTGCCCGGCATAGCCGGAGAATTCAATGTTTTCGTTGCCGAGAAATAGTTGCGAGGCGCCCTGCTACACCAAGAAGGCGTAGCGGCACGTCAAGGCAGCCGCGATGGCATACATGATGGGATGGACATCTTTGGGTTCGCCCGCGAGGATCTTGATGACGGTGTACGAAATGCATCCCATCGCGATGCCCTCGGTGATGCCGAATCCGAAGATCATCATGGTGATGGTGAACATCGCGGGCAACCCTTCGGTGATTTTCTGCCACTTGATGTCGCGGAGGGGACACAGCATCATGAATCCGACGATGATGAGGGCTGGCGCCACGCCGGGATACATGGCGACGAAGGCGTTTTCGATTCCGATTTCGGAGTAATACGCGGGTCCCACGTCCGCGCCCACGGTCTGAATGAATGGCGATAGCGCCATGGCGCCCAGAAAACACACGCCGGTGACCACGGGAGCCAAGCCTGTGCGCGCCCCCGCCGCGATTCCGGTAGCGCTTTCGATATAGGTGGTTACGGTCGAGGTGCCCAACAGCGCGCCGACGACCGAACCGGACGCATCGGCGAAGAAGACTTTCCCCGCGCCGGGCACGTTATCGTGTTCGTCGGTGAAGCCAGCCTGTTTGCTCAGGCCCACCAGAGTCCCCACAGTGTCGAAGAGGTCGAGGAAGAAGATGACCAAAATACCGATGAGGGCGTCCTGCCAGCGTGCGGCAAGTTCGGAGAAACCGAATTGCATCATCGTCGATGTCGAGAGTGGGACCGTTTCGCCGGGGCGGCTCAACACGCCTGTGAGTACGCCCACAATGCATGCAGCAAATATGCCAACCAGAATGGCCCCGCCTACCTTGCGAGCCACGAGCGCCACCATGATTGCCAGACCAAACAGGGCCAACAACGGGGGCCCGGCGTTCAAGGGGCCGAGGGTGACCATGGTAGTGGGATCTAACACGATGATGCCCGACCATTGCAGGCCGATAAAGGCAATGAACAGGCCAATGGCCGGCCCAATCGCATTGGCGAGACATGAGGGCAGAATGCCGATAATCTTCTCCCGCACGCCGAAGAGCGAAAGAACCAAGAAGATGACGCCGGATATAAATACGATCGCCAGTCCCGCGCGCCACGAAAACTGCATGGCGCCGCAAATCGTAAAGGCAAAAAGGAAATTCTGGCCCATGCCCGGGGCGAGGGCGAACGGGAAGTGGGCGACGAATCCCATGATGAAGCAGGCCGCGGCCGACGTGAGGCATGTGGCTACCAGTACCGCGCCAAAGTCCATACCGGTCGTGGCCAATACCGTGGGCTGCACGAACACGATATAGGACATCGTCGCGAACGTGGTCAGCCCTCCCACTATTTCGCGCCGCACGGTTGACTTGGCAGCGTCGATGGCAAAGAAAGAGTTGAGAGACATCGGGGTTCTCACTCTTGAAAGTGTGCCGTGATAGGCATGGCTGCTGTTCTCCTCAAAATTTGGCGTCGATTGTGGTCTTATCTGACGCCAGCGGGAAAAGTCTCTTGACCCCTCTTCGCGATGACTCCCAAGCCTAGCACGGCCGGGCTGCCGTATTCTCTTGCCACGATGGATTCGCCGGGCGCCAATGACGCTGGCTCAGACACAAGTGTCGGATTGACCGAACCAGTTGCTTTGATTACTATGGCTCAAATCCTTCGGCGGTGGCCGCCGGCAGGTCTATATGGGGAATCTCGGTGCGCGCAACCATGAAAACACGAGCGGTGCTTATTGGCGTTCTGGGCATAGTCGCGCTTGCCGGAACCGCGTCTGCTTCCACGCAGGTCCACGAGGAGGGCCCGCTGAGACTTACTGTCTATGCGCCGGACTGGATCTGGCAGGGACAGAATATCAACGTCCTGGTCGTCGTTGAACATGACGGGGACGGCCGGGCCGATCTCAATGTAGCTCTGCACCTGCCAAAAGGACTAGAAGATCATTTCGCCTATGATGGAGAGGATTCGCAAACCATCTCCGCCGGACTTGAAGAACGACAACGAATCGCGTTCGCCAATATCGCAGCACTGGCCGGACACCCCAGGCAAACCTACCAATTTGAATTGGTTGCCACGGACCCGGGCACAAGCAGCGGCGTAGCGTTTCGCATCCCGTTCAATTTGCTGACCATTCGGGGCCCGATGGTGAGCGAGGGTACGTGGGCCGCAGTTCTCCCGGCGGGCTTGGCGGCCGTCTGGTGCCTTGTGATCGCAATGTATCTGGCTCGCCATGCGGCACCCGGCGCGTGGAAAACCTCCAGCGAGCCGCTGTTCAGCGCCGACCCGCCGAGGGCTTCATGAGCAAAACGCCCGCTCGCGACCCCATACCTTGGAGCCTGAAACCTGCGCGGCTGGGCTGGAGGGCCTTTTGGGCTATCGGCGCGGGCTCCGTGATCGCGTCGTTCTATATCGGCACCGGCGACGTCAGCATCGCAACGAACATGGGCGCGAAGTTTGGCTTCAAGTTGTGGTGGACATATTTTGTGCTCGGGATCGCCGGCTGGGCACTCATCGACATGTCCGTGCGCTATTTCCTGCGGCACGGCAAGACGCCGATGTCCATCTTCAAGGATGTCCACCCGGCCTTCTCGGTATATATGTTCGTCTCGATTGTCGTGTGCGCCATCTTCGGGTCGTACGCCCAATGGAACGCCTGCGCGATGGTCCTGTCGGGCCTGTTTCCGGGCCTGCCGATCGAGGCGGGCGGCGCGATGGCAGCATTCGCAGGTCTGCTCTTCCTCGTGAGCGGCGCCTACAAAAGCCTCGAACGCATCTTCGTCTTCGGCCTGATCGCGCTCATTGTGTGCTTCTTCGGCTCCGCGCTGATGGCCGGCCTGCCGTGGCGCGAGGCGTTGGCGGGCCTCGTGCCGAACGCGCCGGGCGGCGATTGGTTTGGGCTATTCATGTCGAACGCGGGCAGCATGATCAACGCGTGGCTCATCCTGATCTATCCCTACACGATGATCGAACGCGCCTGGCACGCACGCGATTTGCAGGGCAAGGTGGACCTGCACCACCGCGCGCGGCTGGACTATACCTGGGGCATTCTGGCCGCGGGCGTCATCGCGCTGCCGCTGATGGCCGCGGCTAATTCCGTCGCGCGGCCCTTCGGCATCGTGCCGCGCAACTACATGGACCTGTCGATCCTGCTCGAGCCGCTCGCGGGTCCAGCGAGCACATGGCTGTTCCTAACCGGGCTGTTCCTCGCGGCGTGGACGGCTGGCGTGGGCTGGTGGCTGGGTGGTTGCTATGCGCTGATGGACATGTTCAACTTACCGATCAAGCTCGATTCGAAATACTCGCGCGTCTGCCTCGTGCTGATGTTCGTCCCGTCGACGACGCTGCTGCTGTTGCGCATCAACCCCGTCTACCAAATCCTCATCTTTTCGGCCTTTCTGGCCGTTGTCTTTCCGGTCATCGGGCTCGTGTTGCTCTGGCGAATCACCCGGCGTGACATGGGGTATTTCGGTTGGTCCCTCAGGAACCCGCACGGCGTCGCCATCGTCGCGATCGACCTGTTCGCCGTAGCGCTCAGTGTCTACATCGGGTGGTCCCGCATCGCGGCACTCGACATATGACAACAGATCGCGCCGCGCTAGCCGGGCTGGATTGATACGCGTCGTCCGATTGGGCAATAATCTCCCGCATTTCGCGGCACATCCGACAACGAGTCCATTCCAGATTGCGCACGCCCGACGGCGTCCCGCGCTTTTCTGTATCTACTGGAGAATATGATGTTCAACGGTTTCTTTAACATTCCCGAACCCACCAACGAACCTGTACTGTCCTTCGCGCCGGGATCCTCCGAACGCGACGCGCTGAAAGCGCGATTGCAGGATATGATCGACAACCCGGTCGAAGTACCCATCATGATCGGAGGCAAGGAAGTAAAATCCAACTCGGTCGTCGAAATGCGTTCTCCCCACCGCCGCAGCCAACTCCTCGGCACCTACCACAAAGGCGGTGCGGGTCACGCGAATCGGGCTATCGACGCCGCCAACGCCGCGAAGCGCGAGTGGTCCGAGATGCCTTGGGATAACCGCGCCACTGTCCTGCTGAAAGCCGCTGAACTCCTCGCGGGCAAGCATCGACAAACGCTGAATGCCGCCACGATGCTGTCGATGAGCAAGACGTGCCACCAAGCCGAAATCGACTCGGCCTGCGAGCTCATCGACTTCTGGCGCTTCAACCCCCATTTCATGACCCAGGTCTACCACGACCAACCCAAGTCCACTCGCGATGTTCTGAATTACATGGAACACCGCCCACTCGAAGGCTTCGTCTTCGCCATCACCCCTTTCAACTTTACCTCAATTGCAGGGAATCTTCCCACGGCACCCGCGCTTATGGGCAACACGGTGTTGTGGAAGCCCGCGTCGAGCGCCGTGCTACCGGCCTACTACATCATGAAAATTCTGGAAGAAGCCGGGATGCCCCCAGGCGTCATCAATATGGTGCCGGGGCCGGGACCCGAGATTGCGCCGCCCGTGCTCAATCACCTCGACCTGAGCGGAATTCATTTTACAGGCAGCACGCCCGTCTTCTCGTCCATCTGGCTCGCCGTGGGCTCCGACATCCGAAAATATTATTCCTACCCCCGCATTGTCGGCGAGACCGGCGGAAAGGACTTCATCTTCGCTCACGCGTCGGCCGACCCGGCGTCACTCGCGACCGGCCTGGTAAGGGGCGCATTCGAGTACCAAGGCCAAAAATGTTCGGCGGCAAGCCGCGCGTACATCCCCGACTCGATATGGCCGGAGGTTAAGGAGCGCATTCTGGCCGACACGGCCAGCATATCCATGGGCGATATCTGCGACTTCCGGAACTTCATGGGCGCCGTCATTGACGAAGGGGCATTCAAAACCATCTCGGGCTATATCGACTACGCCAAGGAGAACGCTGGTTTCGATATCATCGCCGGAGGCGGCTACGACCCGTCCGAAGGCTACTTTATCGAGCCCACCCTCATTGTCTCAAAGGACCCCCGATCGAAACTGATGGAAGAAGAAATCTTCGGCCCCGTGCTCACGCTCCACATCTACCCCGAGGACCAGTTCGAGGAGACGCTCGCGATCTGCAACACAACGAGCCCCTACGCGCTGACCGGCGCTATCTTCGCTCAAGACCGGTCGGCCATCGTTAAGGCCACCAACACCCTGCGCCACGCCGCGGGCAATTTCTACATCAACGACAAGCCCACCGGTGCCGTCGTCGGCCAGCAGCCCTTCGGCGGTAGCCGCGCGTCCGGCACCAACGACAAGGCCGGCTCCTGGATCAACCTCGAGCGTTGGATCTCGCCCAGGACGATTAAGGAGACCTTCCTCCCCCCGACCGATTTCCGCTACCCCTTCATGGACGGCGAATAGGGTGACGCGGCCATCGCTTTTTTCGGCTGCCTTCGTCCTGCGGATCCTACGAGTAGCGGAAGCAGCGCTACCAGAACAAGGAGCGCTAAGTCGCCGCCGACGTCCGCAGGGGAGATGGCGCCGGCCCCGCTACCGCACCCGATGATCTGACGGGGCTGACTGTCGGGATCGATGGGATCGCTGCTGTCTTTGAACTCGTCTCCGTTCGTGAAGAAATAGCCGTCCGGGTCACCCTCGTAGCCATCGTCACCGATGGGCGAGAAGGCATCCAGACCGAAGTCGGATTCCCATTTGTCGGGAAGGCCGTCGAGCCGTCCGAAGAACGGATAGGCCGCTCCCGTGTCGCTCCGCGAATCGTTCGACCCGTCGGCGTACACGGCACCAAGGGCCAGATCCTCAATGCCGTCGCCGTTAAGATCGCCCGTCGAGAAAGGCCCCGATACGCTCAGTCGATCTTCGGCATGCCGGCCGTGGATCGTCGAGACGCCCACGCTACTCGCCAAGTCTATGGTGGAGGCGATGCTTGCCGACCCGTAGATCACATATGCGGCCCGGATTCATTTCTCGATCCCGACAGGCAATCGGAGCGAGGCGTGCCCAAGACCAGATCGTCGATGCCGTCCCCATTTAGGTCAGCCAGAGCGAAGGCAACGTCCGGTCCCGAACCGGCTTCCCCGGCCACGTCTCTGACGCCGGCGAGGCCCGGCCCGCCAAAAAAGATGTAGACTGCTCATGCGGATGGACGGACGCCGTTCGATCCATCGGCGTACCCGGCGCCGACGATCAGGTCGTGGAATCCGTCGCCATTTATGTCACCCGTTGTCAGGGTCTCGAAGTCCGACAACCGGTCTCCGGCGGCCCGCCATAGACGGTGAGGTCGGCCGAGCAGCTTTCGGCGCCGAGCAGGTCGCCAATCCCATTCAACTCCCTCGACCCCCAAGGCATACACCTCGCCCGCATCGGGTCGAGCGTCGCCGGGGCCGTCAGCGGAAACCGCGCCTAAGATAATGTCGTCGAGGCCGTCTCCATTGATGTCGGCCACCGCCATGACGCCCTGTCCTAACAAGCCGTCCTCAGCAGAGGCGCCAAGAACGACAAAATTCTGGTCGCCGTTGGCCAGATCGATGGCGCTGGGAAGTTGGGCTTCAGTCCTCCACGAGCCAACAAATAATTATACAAGAAATACGAAAACTGGTAAATAACCGAATAAACGATCATTCAGCGCCGATAGATATTGAGAATGTCAAGGTTTCATAGGTTCCCTTCCCGCTGCAAAGACTTTCGCAAATAACTTCCTCATTATACCATATTGTCTGGAATATCTGGATATACGGTGCGCGAAAGGCCCTCTACATCAAAGAAGAATGCGGCAACCGTAAGAATAGGGGATTTTCGACTTTTGCCGACCGTGTCGACGAAGCGTATGATTACGGTCGGGTACCACGTCCTGTCTTTGCGCGCCCACCATTTATGTTTGAGGATTCGGCTTCGAGCTACTGCTCATCGGTAACATCTCCTTTGAAAGGACCTAAGCTATGCCCGCTCTGGATGGAATGAGAATTTTGGATATGACACAGTACGAGGCCGGACCTTCGTGCACCCAGGCGCTGGCCTGGCTCGGGGCCGATGTTGTGAAAGTGGAACGGCCGGGCACGGGCGATCCCGGCCGCGGCCTGAGCAAATACTCGGCTATGGATAGCGAGTACTTCCTCAATTGGAACTGCAACAAGCGCAGCGTGACCCTTCACCTAGATAGACCAGACGGCCGCGAAGTCCTGCTCAAGATGTTGCCCCATTACGATGTCTTCGTCGAAAACTATGGCCCTGGCGTCGTGGAGAAACTCGATATCGATTACGATGTCATGAAGGAAGTCCACCCTGGAATCATCTACGCGCGGGTCAAGGGATTCGGAACCAGTGGGCCGTACTCGCACTATAAGTGCTTCGATGCGGTGGCTCAGGCGGCTGCCGGCGTGATGTCGACGACAGGCGAACCCGATGGGCCTCCGATGCGCACCGGTCCGACCATCGGCGACGTCGGCACCGGCATCCAGTTGGCCTTGGCGATCCTTGCGGCCTATGTGCAGAAGCAACGAACCGGGGTGGGACAGTTGATCGAGTATTCGATGCAGGAGGCGGTGACGTATCTGATGCGGACACGGCTGGCCCATGGGGCTCCCAATAGCGAACGGCCCTCCCAACGCACGGGACCGGGCGAAGGCCCAGCGATGAATCTATATGCCTGCAAGCCCTTCGGACCGAACGACTACATCTACATCATGGCGGTCACTCCGCGCATGCGCAAAGACCTCTACAAGGCTATCGGCCGCGCCGATATGCAGGAAGGAGAACGCCCGACGAGCCGGGAGGGATGGATGGAAAGAGCCGAGGCCCTCAAAGTGGCGGTTGCGGAATGGAGTCGCGGCTATACCAAGCACGAGGCCATGAGGATCATGTGCGAGGGAGGTGTGCCGGCGAGCGCGGTCATGGATACCCATGATCTCTTCCACGATCCGCACTTGAAGGCGCGCGGCTTCGTCCAGGCGGTTCAGCACGAAGAAATGGGAGAGCGTCCACTACTTGGATGGCCAGCCCGCATGTCTGAAAGCCAGGTTCCGATTCAAGCCTCGCCGCTGCTGGGCAAACACACAACCGAAGTGCTGATGCAAGATCTGGGGCTCAGCGAGGACGACGTTCGCGCGCTTCACGACGATGGCGCCGTCGATTGCAGGGAGGCCGGACAGAACACGGAATAGCCAGCCCCCAACAACAGCCCACCTTCGGATGACCGGGCTAGGCGCTGTCCTCGACCGTTAGGACCTCGCGCACTTTATCGAGTAGTGCTCTCCTCCCCACGCGCTTCCGTCGGTCATCCTGTTCCCATCGATTGAGAGGGATGATTGCGTACACGAGTTTCGCGCCACTCACCCCGTTTTGGTGTGGCGAATTTCGCCAGATTCAACCGGTCATCGCGATTATTGTAGACATATTTGAAGAACGAAGCTGATTGAAACTTCGCACGATCATGCGTGTCACTGTAAACGGCAAAGTAATTGTGCGGAGGGGGGCGCGGTAGAAGTGCGGCGCCCTAATGAGCCCGTGCGTATTCACGCAGGCAATCAACATTTTCACGGGGTGTGTTGCGTGGGATTTCGCAGCCTGCTCCCACGATGAAGGGTTCGCCGGCTTGTGAATGACAAGTGGCGACTACCTCGCGAATGGTATCGGGCGTAGCCTCTTTCATGACTAAAACGGGATCTATGTTGCCGAGAAGGATTTGGTTGGGACTCATGGCGGCACGGGCAGCTGCGAGAGAGACCATGGAATCGATATCGACGATGTCGCACCCGAGACGGCTGTCCCTCGCAGATAATGAATCGTCAGTCATTCGCGCGGCTTCCCGCCATTCGCAGCGATAGCAGAAGGTTACCCAAAGCTAATCCACATTGAGGCCAAGGAAGCAACCAAAGGGGATAGACCGACAGAGCTACACGGAAGACGTTGGAGCGCCAGCGATGGCCAAGACGAGGGACAAATTGGATCCAGGATGAGGGGACTTTCGCGATGGGCGATTTCACGATGGCCGCGTTGTCGTGAAGGCGGGCGCTCCGATGGTCGTGCGCATCTCACATCTCAAGACCGCGAAGGTCGCTGCATGCTCTGGTTAGGCCACAGAAACGATCAGTATACCAGGATGAGAACGGGGTCATGTCTGTCGCAACATGGCCGCGATGTCCGGGCGGGTCGCTTTGATGTGCTCGTAATCGAGAGTTAATCCGAGCGGTCCTAGAATCGCCTCCACTAGGTCGTAGATGGGCTTTACGTCTTCGAACGGCAATTCGACGGTTTCCAGGGCCGTTGACCCGGCATTGTTCCGAATGCTCTTATCTGCACCGGCGTCCAACAGGAACTGCACGACTTCGGTACGACAAAAAAAGGCGGCGGTCAGCAGCGCTGTCGATCCATCATTGTTTGTCAGGTTGAGATCCGCTCCGCCCTCGACGAGCGCCTTAACGGCCTCCAGATGATTGAATGTCGCTGCGGGTATTAAAGGTGTGCCCCCATCTGGGGACTTTTCATTGAGGTTCGAGCCGTGCGCGGCATGTCGGCGAATCTCCTCAGCGTTTCCCTCATAGGCCGCGGTCCGGAGATCGATTGTGGGAGGGGGTGGCGCTGATGTACAGCCGTACACAGAAGCAGCAAGAACCGAGACTTGGACCGCGACGCAGAGGTTTCGTAACAGGCTTCTGTGGGTTCGCAGAATCTTGCGCATGTCTACCTCCTCGGGCTGAGTCGTGACCTACGTGCTATTGCGTAATCCCGTAATGCCCATCGAAGGCGACCTTGAGACCACGCTTTGGCCACTTCCATAAGTCTATTTCTGCCAAATACACCGAAGCCGAACAAACCGCCCTCTTCAGCGGCACCGCCAGCAGAGTATACAAGATCGAGTAACTCGCCACGTCAGCCTCAAGAGCAACAGCGCCCGATCTCGCGGCGATGGGCATCAAGTTCCCGCAGGCGCTTCTTACTCCCTGACGAGGGTGCCTGAGCCGGGGAAGGTATACTCGCTCTGCCACCAGGGCCGCCAGCCCAGACTGGACTCGTCGCCCGTCTTCTCGCCGGCGTCGTAGTCGCTCATGCGGACGTCCAACCGAAAGGCCTGCCAGTCGCCCCCCTGCTGTCGATTCAGATAACTGGTTGGGATGGCGATTTCAACGTTGTATCCGCGCGGCGTGCGAACGTTAGTGACCTCGAGTGCACGCGGCAAGATCGCGGGCATGAAGACCGTTTCGGGGCCGCTTTCCCCGGGCGTCGATGCAATCAGGAGATACTCCGTCATGGTCCCCTGACCGCGGCCGGCCGAGCGCTGCGGATCGGGCCGCGCATCGAAGAAGACCATAACGCCGTCTTGTTCCCAGGGGACCGCCGCCGGATTCGTGACCACCTCGTTATCGACGACTTCCGCCGCGAAGTAGACGTAGTCGTCATCGTAGGCAAGGCCGAACTTCAGCGCGCCGTCCTCGGGGCCCGCCCAGTTCTTGCGCGCGGGTTCGAGGTCCACGATGGGCGCGTCGTACGGGAGCGCATCCCAGTCGGACAGGTCGCCGTCTACAGTTATGGACTGGGCGCTTCGCGCGATGGGCCAACGCTTGTCGGCGCCAAAATAGAGCGTTCCGGTGAAGGTGTTCTCCGATGTGGGCAGGCTCGCGGACCATTCGAGGGAATAGGGCAACACCTGACCCACGGGTACCGGCGTGGCAACCGGCAAGGCCAGGTCGACGAAGGTCACCGAATTGGGCCCAACGGTGGCGGCGATGGGCGGCGGCGCGCCAGCTCCGTCGACGGCCGCCTCGAACGTAGCGCTGAATTCCAGTGGCGTATCGGCGTCGTTCGCCAGGCGCAGCCGCGTGCGGAGTTCTCCCGACACGGTCGGCGTCGTGACGTAGATGGGTTCAGGCTGCACGGCCCCACCACCGGCAAAGGAGTCCACTATTGCCGCCTCGGACTCACTCCGAATGTGTTCGTCGTGGATGCCATCGAGCGTGAGGTTGGCCAGGCGCGGCCCGTCCTCCGTCATGGTGACCCACATGACGTGATCGAACTCGCCGTACACGGGCCCTCTCAGCTCACTCCCGCCTCCGGTGGTCGCCAGCACGATGTGCGCGCGGTCGTTGCGAATGTATCGTGTGTAGTTGTGCCAATGTCCGGCGAAGACGGTGTACCCGCGGTCGCCTAGCGCCTCGGACACGTCCGGCCAGCCGGAATCGTGCTCGTAGGCCCAGAGGGGGTGGTGCATCAGGACAAAGGTCCAGCGCACGTCCTGGTGTTTGGCCAGCGTCTCCTCGACCCACGCCAGCTGCTCGGCCCCGAACACCTCCTCACCACCCGCCATCGAGTTTAAGCATAGGAACAGGACATCGCGGTACACGAAGCCGTAGTACGAATGCCCCAGACGCTCGCGCCAAACCTCCGCCATAACATCATTTGTATAGTCATGGTTGCCCGGGACGTAGAAAAAGGGCATTTCCAGACGCTCAACGAACCCGTCGAATTCATCCCATTCCCGCTCAACAGTCGCCACGTCGCGCGAGTATCCCTCGATCACATCGCCCACATTCATCACAAATTCCGGCTGGAGCAGGTTCAGCTTCTCCATCGCCAGCGGGAACACGCCCGGCCGGTGCCCCCCCGTCCGGTCCGCCACAATGGCAAACTGGAAACGTCCCGGTTCGTTCCTCGGCGCGAGACTCGTCCAAGGCCGCGCCTGCGAGTCGATATCGGTGACGATGGGCGCCACATGCTCCGCACTCTCATGGGCCGAAGCGCTTAGCCCCCCCGCTGCGATGACGCACAGTGCAAGAACCCCGAACACACGATTCATCATGGCCTGCTCCTTCACAATGTAGCGATATTTCCCATATGGAGCCGTCAGCGGCCACCGCCGACGGCTTGGAAGGACTGTAATCGAAGCAATGAGGGCAGTCAAGCCGTCATTTGCCCTTCTGGGCGACCTGTGAAACACTCGAGGAGGTGGATTTTGCGCGTTTAGCGGGAGGCTACCTCGATTTCCCCGACTCAAGACGAACCGCTCCCTGAGCAGGTGAGAAATCCTGTCTGTTGAGACCGTCGTTCTCATCACGTCGGCGGTGGTGCCAGTGGGCTCAGCCGTGAAATCCGTCGAAGGATGTCCTTGAACAGTCGTTGTGAGATAGCCACCTCGGCCATCTGAAACGTCACATACCGTGCGTGGGTCACGACTTTGGCGCCAATCTTCACCAGCTTCTCCCTCAACGTCGTCAGTGACCAGTGTTTGACGTTCTGAGGTAACGCCAGCCTCCGAAGGAAGTTGCCCAAGTTGTATGCCAAGGAGAACAGTTGCAGCCGGACCTGGTTGTCGGCGAAGTCGTGGCACGAGAGCCAGCATATCATGGGGAGGGCTGACTCGAGCTCCCGTGAAGTGTGGCATTTCGTGTGCCAGGACTTGGGCAAATATTCAAGCAACAAAAGTCCCCCCTTGAGGGAGGATCGAGGGGGATGTAATGACGAACCCATGGACCTCGTCCAGGCCATCCTGCGGAAAGGAGAAGGCCTCCTCGAAGAGTCGAGTTCCAACGCCGAGTCGATGCTGGCGAAATCGATTCCTACGACCTCGACGCCGACCTCGGTCCAGACCCTTGGCCACCCCCGCCCACCCCGAGTTAGTGGCGGCCCCTCTACAGCAGGCTAATCGTCGCGCGCCTATCTCCCGGTTCGCCGCTGGTCCACTCGTTGCCGGGGATGAGAGAGCGGTTCGCGAAGGAGGTGTCGCTGAGGCCGCGCGTGTACAACTCGAGGCGATCCTCGTAAACTTCGATCTCGCGGTACTCCGTGGGGTATTCGGGGAGCGGGCCCGTGACCACATGCGCGATGCCTTCGTCCAGCGTAATATAGTGCATGTGCATGTGGCCCGAGAACACCGCCTTCACCTGGGAGTGGGCTTTCATGACGTGGATGAGGTCGTCCCCGTTGTCCAGCTCCACCGAATCCTGGACGCCTGGGCGCCGCATCCGGTCCGGGATCGGCATGGCGGGATAATGCGTCGCCACGATAGTGGGCGTGGACGCGTGGGCTTGAAGGTCTTCGTCCAACCACTCCAGCTGATGGGGGGGGACAGACCAGCGGGCGCCCTTCAGATCTTTCTCCAATTTCTCGGCGATCGCTTTCTCGCTCACTTCCGACAGGGAGTCATCCGACCACTTCCACCACGGGTCCAGCACGGCGAAATGAAGGTTCTCATAGTCGAAAGAATACACCGTGCTCTGGGTAGGCAACTGGGCGTGAAAAGCCTCAAGGAACCACTTGCGCGAGTCTTCCAGCACAAAATCGTGGTTGCCGCCCATCGGATAATAAGGAAAACCCAGGGAATCCATGAGATCGCGCGACGCAAACATAGCGTCCCTGGTCTGGTGACTCGATATGTCGCCCGTGGCCAGAATGAAGTTCGGCTTAATGCCCGCGAGATCGTTGCGCAGGCACTGCATGACGTCGGGCATCATCGTACAGAGGAAGCCGTTATTCCTGACGCCATCCGTCGTGCTACCTAAGTGTGGGTCACTGACTTGAACGAATCGCCACATTTCCTACCCCGAAAGCCTCGCCTTCCTTTCACCATAGCATACGAGAAAAACAGATGGCAACGGTTGGTTATCCTGAGAACGGTGGTTCGAGAGCCGAGGGGTTAAGACGAAGAACCCATTAGGCGATCCCCAATTTCTTCATCGAGCGCCAGAGCGTCGTGCGGCCCACGCCAAGAAGTTCGGCCGCCTTCGTTCTGTTGTTGTGTGTGCGGCCCAACGTAGCTCGAATCACTTCTTCGGTCAACGCCTGCGGGTGGCGCGTCCAACGCGATGCGAGGATCTCCTCGGGCAGATGGCGCGGTTCGAGGGTTTCCCCGTTGGTCATGATGACGGCGTGCTCGATCACATTGCGCAGTTGGCGCACGTTGCCCGGCCACGCGCATTCCAGCAGGATCTGCCGGAATGCGGCCGACATCTCGACCGACGGCCGGTCGTGAAACGCCTTAAATTCGGTGAGAAACATTTCGGCGAGGCGAATGATGTCCGTATCGCGATCGCGCAACGGGGGCAAGTCGATTCGCCCAATCGCTATGGCAAAGTACAAATCCTCGCGCATCACTTTCTTTGCTACCGCTTTCGCGGGGTCGCGGTCCAAAGCTGCAATCATTCGAATGTCGACCGATTGCGGCTTATCCGCGCCCAACGGCGTGATCTGTTTCGTTGCGAGCGCGCGCGCCAAGTGCCCTTGCGCGTCGAGGCTCAACTTGCTCAGATCCGCCACGAACAACGTGCCGCCGTGGGCTCGCGCGAGCGCCCCCTTGTACCCCGCGGCCGCTCCCGCAACCGCGCCCTGGTTGTAGCCAAGTATCTCTTGCAGCAGCAAGGGCCCCGTCAGCCCCGCGCAATCCAACTCGACGAACGGCTTGCTCTTCCGCGCGCCGCCGTAATGGATCGACCGGGCCAACGTGGCCCTTCCGGTGCCCGGTTCGCCAGAGATGAGCACGGGCGCGCCCGTTTCCGCCAATTGGCGCGCGCGATTAGCCACCGGAGCCATCACGTCCGATCCCGCCACGACGGCATCGAGCAGCAATTCGGAGCGCATGCGCCGGCTCAACCCGCTCAACGCCCCTTGGGCCTTGCGCGCCGCCATCTTCGAGCGCTCTATCTGATCGTCGCGCTGCTTCAACTCCTGATCGAAAGAGGTCAGCGTGAGGGCATCGCGCGCCCACGCGGCGTCGTCCCCCCATTCGGAGTCGAGTTTGCTGATCAAGCGGCATTTTTTTGCGCCGAGGCACTGGCACTCCATTTCGAGCGTGAGAACTTTGCGCCCGAGAATCTCGCTGACGTGTCCAGCGAGATAGCCGGCTGTGCCCCAGCAGGCGCACTCTTCTGCGTCGGCAAGGGTCATTCTATGGACGAGGGCTTCGGCGGAGGCTTCGAGGAGGACCTCTCGGTAGAGTGTTCTCGCATCCAAATCGAACTCGAACTTGACGGTGTCGGCTACGAATTTGCCCTGAACCTGGCCGAATACGAGGGAGGCTAGAAGGGCTAGCCGCGCGTTGTCGTTGAAGGTCTTCATGTGGCGGACGCCGTCGCGGCGGCCTTGCTCAAAGCCAACTTTGTACTTGAGGGCGCGGGCGCGGTCGAAACCGAGCGCGCTCAGCAAGTTGCGGCGTTCG
>CAYNZS010000021.1:0-6320 GCA_964401695.1 uncultured Nitrospirales bacterium | reverse complement strand
GACCGCCAGGGTCTCAAGGTCGCTGAAGGCCCCCGAGCGTTCCATCAGGGAAAGGCGGCCCCGTTTGGGATTTCCGCTAAGCCACAGATTGCGATCGGCTTCGATGTAGTGAGCCAGCACGGGGGGGAGCTCGAGAAAGACTTTTGAGCTTAATTTTGACGGCCGCATGGGCTCCGATCTCCAGATTGGAACGACGGTGGAGCGTACAAAGAAAGGAAGTCCTTGTCAAGTGTCTCGCGGCGAACCGTTTTTTTTGGCACTAAGCGTTCAGGCCAACGGAAGCCCTCAAACGCGGGGCTTTGGGCCGCGAAACGCAAGAGAAGGGACAGACACGTCTCCGCTTTTACTCAGTTTTTTGCATCTTTTCTGGGCAAGAATGGCCTGAACGCTCACATTTGGCGAAGGGTCTTCCGAGGAGACGGTGGGCTAACTCGAACTACTGGTTGGGATGGTACCTCTCTTGTCGCGCCGTTGGAGATAGAGGTACAGCGCGACGCCGAATGCCGCGACGATAATCGCGATGTTCTGTTGGTCGGACAGGTGGAAGAGGCGTACCGGATTGTGGTCGCCGCGAAACATCTCGATGATGAAGCGGTAGACGCCGTAGGCGGCAAGGTAGGCGGGCATGAGGAATCCAGGGAAGGGATTCCAGTATCTCCGCAGGAGGATAAGAAGGCAGAAGATCACCGTGAGACCGAGGGTGCTATAGAGTTGCGTTGGATGAATCGGGAGAGACCAATGGTCGTTGAGCGTCACGTCTTCAAATCGCCTGAGGTGCTCCAAGTAGGCGTCGCTGCCGACGGGGTCGCGGGCGGTGTCCCATGGAACGCGGCGCGCCGGGATGCCCCATGGCATGTCCGTCTGCGCGCCGTAGCAGCAGCCTTTGAGGAAACAGCCAATCCTGCCGATGCCGTGGCCGAGGGCGACGTAGGGAAAGGCGATGTCGGAGGCCTTCCAGAAATCGACTTTCCGTTTCTTGAGGTAGAAGTAGACGTAGGCGATGACGACCGGTAGCGCGCCCTGGAAGACGAGCCCGCCTTTCCACACGGCGATCCAGCCGATGGGGTCGTCGAAGCGATAGAAGTCGGGGTACATGGCGATATGGAGAACGCGCGTTGCGGCGAGGCCAAGCAATAGCGCGGGAAATGCCGAATCGCCGAACACGGCTGGGTCCATTCCCGCTTTCTTCGCTTCGCGCTGGATCAGAAAGAGGGCTGTGAGGAACCCGATGGCGATCATCAGGCCGTAGGAATTGATGGGCAAGGGCCCTATATTAAAGAGTATCGGCCACATTCTCTTCTGGGGGCAAGTTATCTCGGGGGGGTTTGGCGTTCCAGCTCAGCACGAGGATGAAGACTCCTACGCAGATGGCGGAATCGGCGATGTTGAAGGCCGGGTAGTATTTCCAGGAGAAGCCGAAGGGGATGAAGAACAAATAGAATTGGAGAAAGTCGGTTACGACTCCATGCATGATGCGATCTAGGATATTCCCGATTGCGCCGCCGAAGACCATTCCGAACGCGAGGGATTGAAGGCGCGAACGTGGGTCGAGGTGGCGGAACAGATAGATGAGCACCAACGTGGCGGCCACTGGCGCGGCATAGGTAACGAACTTGAAATCGCTAAATATCCCGCCTACGAGCCCCTCGTTTTGCTGGTGGGTGAAGTGAAAGAAGACGTCGCGACGGGGCATGCCGGGCGCAAGGGTTTGGCGCACGATTTCCTTGGTGGCTTGATCCGCAATCAGCACGACGGCGAACGCCGCCGAGGCCAATTGTATTTGCAGCTTGCGTGACATTCCAGTGTTAGACGCGGGAGGCCGGGGTTCGGTTGTGGTTGGCTGGCGGCTCACAGGATTGGTCACGGGAGAATCCCTTCAGAGGATCCCATTTTTCTCTATCTTCGATTGACACTCGATGCAGTAGCGGGCGGACGGAAATACTTCCAGACGTTTCGGGGGAATATCGGATCCGCAGCCCTCGCAGGAGCCATAGACGCCCTTGTTAATACGGTCGAGCGCGTCTGAAATTTCGTGGAGCCAATCGGATTCTCCGCTAGCGACGCGAAGCGCGGTGTCGCGCTCGTTGTTGTCGGTGCCCGTCTCGGCGAAGCTGGTGAAATCGCCACCGGATTCGCGCTCTGTGTTCTCGAGAGTGTTCTGTTCGATTTTTCGAATGCCTTGGCTCAAATGGCTTTGCTCGTCGAGAAGCAACTTCTGAAACTTCTTCATTTCGCGCTTATTCATTCACGGCTCTCCTACTTCGAGTTGTGACGCGCAACGTTCACAGATTTCTGGGTGATTGGGGACGCTGCCGACCGACGGCCTGTAGTTCCAGCATCGGACGCATTTTTCGCCCGGCGCTTTGTCCACATCCACGAGTAACAGACCTTCGTTCGCGGCGGCTTCGCCGGTTGGGGCGAGTACACGGCATTCGGAAACGATGAACACGGACGGCAGTTGGGCCTCGCGCTCTTTGAGGATGGCCTCGATGGCTGCGTTGCCGGGAGTCAGTGTAATCCCCGCCTGCAAGGAGGAGCCGATTGTCTTCGCTCGCCGCGCGTCTTCCAACACTTTCGAGATGATGCCGCGCATACGCAGCAATTCGTTCCACGCGTCGAGCGTCTCTCCGGCCATGGCGTGGCTGGGCTGTTCCGGCGGGAACAGAGTTAAGTGCACGCTGTCCTCGGTTCGCAGATGAGCGGGAAGATGGCGCCAGGCTTCGTCGCAGGTGTGGGGCAAGACAGGCGCGAAGAGTTGGAGCAGGTCTCGCAGGATAATGCCGAGAGCCGTTTGCCCGCTCCGCCGTTCGCTCGACTTCGGGGCGAAGGTGTAGAGCCGGTCTTTGAGCACGTCGAAGTAGAAGGAGCTGAGCTCGGTGTTGCAGAAGTCGTGAACGCCGTGGAAGGCCTTATGGAATTCAAAATCTTCGTAGGCTTTCAAGACACTGATGCGCAGCTCTTGGATCTTTTGGAGCGACCACTGGTCAACTTCTTCCATCTCCTCGTAGGAGACCTCGTCCTCGGGGCCGTAATCGGTCAAATTGTTCAAGGGGAAGCGGAAGGTATTGCGCAATTTCTTGTAGGCATCCTGCATCCGCGTCAGGATTTCGTCGGACAGGCGGATATCTTGGCGGTAGTTCTCGCTGGCGACCCATAGGCGCAGGATGTCACCGCCGTAGCGCTTGAGCATATCGGGCAGTTCTCGGAAGTTGCCGAGTTTTTTGGATAATTTCTTCCCTTCGCCGTCGACGACGTACCCGTGCGTTACGACGGTCTTGTACGGCGGTTCCCCTTTGAGGGCAATGGCGGGCAGGATGGAAGATTGAAACCATCCGCGGTGCTGGTCGCTGCCTTCCAGATACATGTCGGCCGGCCAGGTCAAGTAATTGCGGGCTTCGCACACGGCCCGGTTGCTGCACCCCGAGTCGAACCACACGTCGAGGATGTCGGTTTCCTTTTGAAATTCTTTGTGGCCGCAGTGTTCGCAGGCCGCGCCTTCGGGGACGAAGGCCGAGGCGTTCGTGTCGAACCAGCGGTCGATGCCGTCCGCTGCGGAAAGGGCGCATTCTTCCACAAGATGGAAGGACTCGGCTGTCGCGTAGACCTCCCCGCATTTCGCGCAATACAGCACAGGGATGGGAACACCCCATGAGCGTTGGCGGCTGATGCACCAGTCGGGGCGCTGGTCGATCATGGAGCGGATCCGTTCTCTTCCCCACTCGGGCACAAATTGCACGCCATCGACGGCAGCAACGGCCTTCTTGCGGAGGTCGTTCGCGCTCATCGAGATGAACCATTGGGGCGTGGCGCGAAAAATGATTGGGGTCGAGCACCGCCAGCAGTGGGGATAGCTGTGGCTGATTTCATCGTCGTGTAGCATGGCGCCATTGGCGCGGAGGTCTTCTACGATCCGTTGGTTTGCCTTGAAGACATGCTCGCCCTCGTAGGGGCCTGCTTCCTCGGTAAACACGCCGTTGTCGGCGACGGGCGATAAGGGCTCTATGCCGTATTGCGCGCCGATGACGTAGTCCTCCTGGCCGTGGCCAGGGGCGGTGTGTACGCAGCCCGTTCCCGCTTCGAGCGTCACGTGGCCTCCAAGGATGATGGGGCAGACTCTATCGGGGAAGAAAACGTGTTTGTAACGAAGGCCCTCGAGATCTTTGCCCTCGAATTTCTTGACGACTTCCGATTCCTTGATGCCCGCAGCCTCGATAACGGCGGGCACAAGAAGGCTGGCCATGATGAGCGTCTCGCCGCCGACCCGGATTGCGCTGTATTCGAAGTCGGGGTTGAGAGAAATCGCAAGGTTCGCGGGCAGGGTCCAGGGCGTTGTCGTCCAGATGAGGAACGAGGCCTTTCCCTCGAGACCGGAGATGGGATCGACGGCCTCGAATTTCACGTAGATGCTGGGCGAGGTGTGGTTATCGTACTCGACCTCCGCTTCGGCCAACGCGGTCTGACACTTGGTGCACCAGTGGATGGGCTTTAGGCCCTTGTACACCGAGCCCTGTTCGTACATCTGGGCGAAGACCCGAATAATTGTGGCGACGTATTCGGGGCTCAGGGTGAGGTATGGGTTGTCCCACTCGCCGGTGACGAAGAGTCGCTTGAATCCTTCGCGGTGAATTTCGACGAAGCCGAGCGCAAAATAGCGGCAGCGCCGGCGAATTTCAACATGGTTCATGGACTTGGCCTTGTCGCCCAGGTCGCCAAACACTTTGTACTCGATGGGAAGGCCGTGGCAGTCCCAGCCCGGCACATAGGGCGCGTCGAATCCGGCCATTTGCTTGGACTTTACGACCAGGTCTTTCAGCGTTTTGTTGAGCGCGGTGCCCGAATGCAGCTCTCCGTTCGCGTAGGGAGGGCCGTCGTGCAACACATACTTCGGGCGCCCCTCGGACTTCGCCCTCATGCGCCCATAGAGATCGGTCTCGTCCCAGCGCGCAACCGTCTCCCCCTCACGCTTGGCCAAGTTGGCCCGCATGGGAAACTCTGATTGGTGGAGGTTTACGGTTGATTTGTAGTCAACTACACCCATTGATCCCTATCCTTTCAAGCCGCCGAAACAGCGGAATTGCCGCTTGAGAGAACGCGAGAAGATATCATGCCCCCTCTCGCGAAGTCAATGTATCTGTATGTCCGGGGCCTGCGTCATCAAATTGGGTTGATCGAGTTCTGGTTTCATTTGGCAAGAAAAATGTAGTGTGCTTACTACATTGCATGAAGCCAAACCGTGGAGGTGCCTTGTTATGATGTCTACTCACGACATGGAAGCGCGGCGCCGCGCCGTACTCGAACAGTTGGCAGCCATTCGCTCGTTGCGCAAGGGTACGCTGAGTGAGCAGTGGGTTCCAGTGGTGCGCGATGGAAAGAAGACCAAGACGTTGCGGGGACCGTATTTTGTATGGACCTGCAAAGCGAGCGATAGAACCGTCAGTAAACGCATCAAAGGCAAGCAGGCGCAGCAGTGGGCACAGCATCGAGATGGCCTTGGCGCGGAAGCCAAAAAAAGGGCTGTAGTCGTGAAGGGAGAATCCTTGGACTCTCGTGTGGCCTACGAGTAACTGCGAACACGGGCTATGGACGAAGCCTTGTATGCGCAGGGGCGTTGGGGAATGGCGCTGTTCGTGAACCGTGGGTTTGCCGACTGAATGCATGCGTGGAACCAAGCTACACCGGCACATGCTGAGGAGAGCGCGTGTTCGACGCGCGTCGCTGCAGCACACAAGGTTGTGAGAGTACCCAGTCAAGTGCAAAGCCAGATGGTATCCGCGCTGGCGGCCATGGTGTTGGACACGTTGTACGGGGAGGCGGCATTCTCAACAAAGCCCGGCGTGGCGAACTGCGATCACGGCTGCCCGTTGGTCTGTCTTATGACGCGCGCGGGCAGGTCGTCCCGAATTCTGATAAACAGGTGCAGGAAGTACTCGGTGTTTTCTTCAAAACCTACAAACGCACCGGCTTCAGCCATGGCGGTGGTTAGATAGTTTCGCGATCACGATCTGCAATTTCCGCGCGTTATTACCCGAGAAGCGAACAAAGGACAAATCGCCTGGCAGCCTTGGCGCATTCCCGCGCGGTGAACGCAATTCGAAATCCACGTTATGCCGGCGCCTTTGCTTTTGCCCGAACCAAGACGCGTAAGCGCGCTGACGGCAAGCACACACGTAAACAATTCCCTTAGAAGACTGGGATACAGTCATACCCAACGCCCACCCCGGCTACATCTCTTGGGAAGAATACAACGACAACCTGAAAACCCTAGCTCCTAAGGCTCAGATTGGCTGACCCTACCGTTCCGACGTTGTTTGACCTTGTGC
>CAYNZS010000020.1:0-27948 GCA_964401695.1 uncultured Nitrospirales bacterium | reverse complement strand
ATCTGTCAATACTTTCGATGAGACAAAATCGGACTTTTACCACGGGCTGTTAGGCCTCAACGTAACTAAGAGGCATCATACCACAATTCTCCATGGGCTTCACGCAGCCAACTCCCCGCGGTACAAATTGCTGGACTCAGTTTACTCCCGATGGTATCCATGGCACCCAGTTTTCCGATGGCGTGTGGGCCTGGCCCATGAAGATTTCAAATTTTTCGAGCTTTTCATGGTAATCCTGTGCTAGATCGTGGGTTTCACCCAAGTCGCGCCTCAGGTCGAACAGCTCCAACGTGCCCTGCCTGCGCGAGCGCACGGCCTTCCAATCTCCTTTACGAACCGCTTGCAGGAAATCGCGCTCGTGAAATTCCCAATACAGGTATTCATGTTCACGTTGGCGAAAGCCCTCGCCCAACAACGCCGGAAGAAACGAGATGCCGTCTAGACCCTCCGGCGCATTGGCCCCGGCCAAATCCGCCAGCGTCGGGAGCGCATCCCAGAAGGCCCACACATGATCGCTCACGGATCCCGCCTCGATCACGCCGGGCCAGCGCGCAATCGCGGGGACGCGGATACCTCCCTCGTACAGCGCCCTCTTGTACCCCCGAAGCGGCCCCGAACTGTCGAAGAACTCAGGGTCCGCACCTCCCTCCCGATGCGTCCCGTTGTCACTCGTAAAGACGACCAGGGTCTCGTCGTCGATTCCAAGTTTCCCGAGCAAGTCCAGAATCCTTCCCACGTCCCGGTCGAGCCGCGAGATCATCGCGGCGTGGCCTTTCTGCGGGGCCGGCCAATCCTCATCCGCATACGCGCCATAATCGGGTGTCTCCATGCCATCGCCGAGGGCGTTCCCCCGCTCGTTGTTGGCGTGGGGTATTGTGTACGGCAGATAGAGGAAGAACGGGCCTTCGCGATGGCCTTCGATATACTTGAGCGCCTCCTCCGTGAAGAGGTCGTGGCTGTACTGCGTTCGTTCGACGGCCACATTCCTCTGCGATTCCACATTGCCCTCGAGGAAGACCTTTTCCCGGTTGCGCCAGAGGAATTCGGGGTAGTAGGTGTGGGCATGGGCTTGGTCCAGGAAGCCAAACCACTCGTCAAAGCCCTGGAGATTGGGTATGCCAGAGGTCCCTTTGTTTCCCAGGCCCCATTTCCCGATCATGGCCGTGGCGTATCCGGCCGTCCGCAAGACTTCCGGTATCGTCACGATCTCATCGGGCAACGACAGCCGTTTATTGCCGCGCACATAGGCATGCCCTGTGTGCATCCCCGTCATGAGCGCGCAACGCGACGGCGCGCACACCGAACTGCCGGCGTAGGCCTGGGTAAACCGCATTCCCTCCGAAGCCATCCGATCCATACTTGGCGTACGGATGACCAGTTGGCCATAACTGCCGAGGTCGCCATAGCCCAGGTCGTCAGCCATGATGAGAATAATGTTCGGCTTCTCCGGCACGGCCGGCCCCGCATCCGGGAGCACCATCAAGCCGAAGACAAATCCGAATACCGACATAAACGCAAATGCGGCGGCCATGATGAGTTTGCTTTTCATTCTTCGCGCCGCTCCCTTGCATTTCTCAAACCCGCAAATGCTACCATACGCCGAATCAAGGAGAAAGATCATTGACCATGCGGCTCAAGGCGGCACTTTCTATCGGGATTATCGGATTGCTCGCCACGCTCATCCCGATCGTTCGGGACGAAGCAATTGGCATGGCGGGGATCGACGAGCCAACGATTCACGACGCAACGCCTATGAATGGCGAATCCCGTGGCGGCCCCAACGGCTCCGGCACGGACGACCCGGACATCCCGGTTATAGTGGAGATATCGGACCCCCCCATGGATATCCTTGACGAAGATATTCCCCCCGCCCTGACCGATGCGCAAGCAGCCTACCTCCACGTCATCGGTTGGACTGAAAGGGTCGGCGGCGAACTTGGGGTTTGGGTGTCCGTCGACGAGCAAGCGTTGCGCGTAATCCAAGGCGGTGCCATCCTGCTCGACGCGCCCTGCGCCACGGCCCGCAATGGCGTCGGGTCGCTCATGAACAGCCTCAAGACCCCCTTGGGCTGGCATTCGGTCACAAAGAAACTGGGAGAAGACGCGCCCTGGGGTCAAGTGTTCCGGTCGCGGCAGCCGACCGGCGAAATTTGGAAGGCCGGCGGCGATACCACCGAAGATCTGGTGCTCACGCGGGTTCTACTACTCGACGGTGAGGAACCGGGCCTCAACAAAGGCGGCAACGTCGACTCCATGGCCCGCTTCATCTACATCCACGGCACCAATGACGAAGCCAACATCGGTACGCCCAGTTCCCACGGCTGCATCCGCCTACGCAACGACGACGTGATTCGCGCCTTCGAAATAATCCGTACCGGCGCGAAAGTGGTCATTACATTTGACGGCGGATCGTAAAATTCATCGCAGCCAGTTTGACAACAGACGTCGAGACTCCGGGCATGGGAAAGAGCATCCAGAGAAATGGACCTGGACAAGTGCGCGATGCAATCCTCCAGGTACTGACCACCAGCCCCAATGACATGACTGTGAAGCAGATCGAAAAAGATGTCACCAAAGTGATTGGAGCGACCGCGACCTCATCGGTCAGATCGTACCTCTGGCTCAACACCCTGACATCTTTGTACGCGAAGAGCGCGGAGCCTACAGACTCAGTAACCACCGGCAGAGTTGGTGGCCTGAGTAAGGCCTCTGAAAAGGGCCGGTCGATCCAATCGGAAGAGGCAACAAAATCGCGACCTTTGGGCATTGGCCAGAAGCAGACGCGAACGGAATGCAACATCCACTTGATCCCCCTTCAGAGACGCTACCGATAAAAGTCTCCCAACTTGTCATTGCTAGTCAGAACCCGCTACACGTGAAATTGGAATAAGAACGCGGAGCAACGTGGCATGGACTTCCAGCCCATGAAACACGGGCAGGATGGCCGTGCCACGGGATTGACATGAAATTAGATAAAGCATGCAGGAATAGGGCTTTACATGAAGCTGCAAGAAAATGCGTCCTTAACAGGAGGCACGACGAAGCAATCTACTTCGGTCGTTGTAGGACTTCGGCCTAGGATTGCGATTTCGGACACACAGGCGCGGCGTTCGCGGGGCGGCAAGTAGATTGCCGCGGTCGTCTGAGGCTCCCTCGCAATGACAATAGGGGCAGTTTTCGACTTTTGTCGGTCGCGCTTTCAAAGGGGATGTCATTGGAGGAGAGCCGACGCCATTTGCGGAAGTCCATGTGGAGCCGGCAGAGGCACGTCGCCATTCTTGCTGCCGTAGGTGTTTGCCTCTGGCCCCATTTCCGGCGCTCGCCCCTGGGGGTGGCGTTGATGCGCCGCGGAGTTGAAAATCCGCCGCGTTCGGCCTACCATGCGCGCTCTTGAGGGGCTGCTCTTCTTTGCTATCCAGGCCCTATCTCAGCGCTCAACAGCGAATGGATATACATGAGTTCGGCATCCTCCTCTGAGTCCGAAGTCTTGGACACGAAGACGCGTTCCGTTCTGAAGATCATGTTCCTCACGCTGTTCCTGGATCTTGTCGGCTTCTCGATCATTTTCCCCCTGTTCCCGAGCATGCTCGAGTATTACCTCGGACAGAGAGGCGGCAGTGGTCTGCTCGCATCGCTGGTCGCGGCGCTGGAACGCTTTACTGAATCCGTCAGCGCTCCGAGTGATATAGCGGTGATTGTCCTGTTCGGCGGGGTACTGAGTTCCCTCTATTCGATGCTCCAATTCCTCTTCGCGCCGATCCTCGGCAGCCTGTCGGATCGCTATGGACGCCGGCCCGTGTTGCTCGTGTCCGTAACGGGAATCTTGGTGTCCTACGCGCTCTGGTTTTTCGCGGGAAGTTTCGCGCTCTTGATTCTAGCGCGGACACTCGGCGGGATCATGAGTGGAAATGTCTCGACGGCGAGCGCGGTAGTGGCGGACGTCACGAGCGCCCGGAATCGTTCTAAGGGGATGGCGGTTGTCGGTGTGGCCTTTGGTTTAGGGTTCATCTTGGGGCCTGCGATAGGCGGATTCTCGGCCGCTCTCAACCTCACCGAACGATGGCCCGAATTGGCGCGGCTCGGGGTCAACCCGTTTAGCTTTCCGGCGCTCGTGGCGCTCGCGCTCTCCGCGGTGAATCTCGCTTTTGTCTACGCCAGGTTTCCAGAAACTCGGCCCGGATCGACGGCGAAAAACCGGGTCACGCGTTCGATAAACCCGTTGATCCTCTTCAGAACGGACGCCTATCCCGGCGTAACCAAGACGAACCTAACGAACTTCATCTACTTGACGGTCTTCGCAGGCATAGAATTCTCGCTCACGTTTCTCGCGATGGATCGACTCGGATACGGACCACGGCGGAATGCCTTCCTCTTCCTGTTCGTGGGCATCGTCTTGGTCTTAGTTCAAGGTGGCTACGTGCGCAGACAATCCGTGAGAATCGGGCCGAAGAAGATGTGCATACACGGATTGGCGCTTGTGATCCCAGGGATTGTTACCATCGGGTACTCGCATTCGGCGCCCATGCTCTACGCGGGCTTATTCCTGCTGGCCGCCGGCTCGGGACAGACGATTCCCTGCCTGGCGGCCCTCGCGTCGGTGTACACGCCGCCCGGCGAACAAGGCCGCGTGCTGGGCGTGTTCCGTTCGCTGGGCGCGTTGGGACGGGGCGTTGGCCCGCTGATCGCCTGTCTTCTCTACTGGCGCTTGGGCGCCACGCCCATGTGCTGGATCGGCGCCATTTCGATTCTTGTTCCGCTGGCCCTCGCGGCCTCTCTTCCGCAGCCGATAGAGAAGTAGTCGGTGGGCGCCACGATTGACTTGGCGCGATTGCGTATGGCATACTCCGTTCAGAAATTGACCCTGGGGTGTGCATTCGTCCTGCCCCGAGCGGATTTCCATACCGTTCCACGCAATTCTCTCCCAAGGCCATTGCCAACGAGCCATTGCCATTGCCAACGATTTATTTCCGGGCTAGTGCATTGACTCACAATTGGTGCAGCTTTTGAAAGCAAGGCAAAGTTTGCGTTTTCTGTCATCCTGAACGAAGTGAAGGATCTCGATACGGCAGAAGCCCAATGAAATAGAGATACTTCGCTTCGCTCGGCATGACGGATAAGATGGAAGCAGCATGAATCAATACACTAGGTCTGCGATGAGCCGGGGGAACGGAACGTCAAATATCTGGGACCAAGCGCATTCAAGAAAGGAAATCACTCGTGTCGATCAAGATCGGTATTAACGGGTTTGGCCGAATTGGCCGAAATGTCTTCAAGATTCTTCAGGAGGCCGGTGACTTTGAGGTCGTGGGGATAAACGATCTCACCGACGCGGCGACGCTCGCCCATTTGCTGAAGTACGACTCGAGCATGGGACGGTATCCCGGCACGGTTGTGGCGAAAGATGGAGCTATCGAAGTGGACGGCGCAGCCATCCCCATTTTCGCCGAGCGCGTCCCGGCTCAACTGAAGTGGGGAGATCTCGGCGTCGATATCGTGTTGGAGTCAACCGGAATCTTCCGCGCCAAAGAACAGTGCATGATGCATGTCGACGCGGGAGCGAAGAAGGTCCTCCTTAGCGTGCCACCCAAAGACGCCGTTGACGCCATCATCGTTCTGGGCGTCAACGACGATACGCTAAAGAGCAGTGACGTGGTTGTCTCCAACGCCAGTTGCACAACGAATTGCCTCGCCCCGATGGCCAAGGTGCTTCACGAGTCCTTTGGCATCAAGCGTGGCTTGATGAATACGATTCATGCCTACACGAACGACCAACGGCTGCAAGACATGCCGCACAGCGATCTGCGCCGTTCGCGAGCGGCAGCAGAGTCGATCATCCCAACGACTACCGGCGCGGCCAGGGCTGTCGGCGAAGTGTTGCCGGCGCTCAAAGGCAAGCTGGATGGCTTCGCCATGCGTGTTCCGATTCCTGTAGGTTCGGCGGTGGACTTGACGGTCGAGTTAGAGAAGAACGCCACGGCGGACGAAGTCAACGCGGCGATCAAGGCCGCGGCGAACGGCCCGCTCAAGGGCGTTATCGAATATTGCGTAGACCCCATCGTTTCCGCCGACATTGTCGGCAATCCGGCGTCGAGCATTTTCGATTCGCTGCTTACGACGGTGATGGACGGGAATTTCGCGAAAGCCGTTTCCTGGTATGACAACGAATGGGGCTACTCGAACCGCTGCGTGGACCTGTTTCGGAAGATGGCAGGGTAACGCGTCCGAGTCATGAAGAAGTTGAGCCTCCGAGATCTTGATGTCAGCGGCAAGCGCGTTCTTATGCGCGTCGATTTCAACGTGCCGATGGACGGCGGAGTCATCCGCGACGATACCCGAATCCGTGCCGCGCTGGAAAGTATTTGGTGTGTGCGCCAATGCGAGGGCAAGCTGATTCTCATGTCGCACATGGGCCGTCCGAAGGCTGGCGAAGACAACTCCGGCCTCACGATGGATCCCGTTGCCGACCGCCTGCGGGAACTGCTTGGCGGCAACGTAGTCAAGTCCGGCGAACTCATCGGACCGGGCGTCGAGTCTGCCGTCGCGGGTCTCAACGCGGGCGACATCCTGCTCCTTGAGAATACCCGCTTCCACCCGGGCGAGACCAAGAACGATCCGGAGCTGTCCGCGGCGCTGGCGCGTCTGGGCGATGTGTACGTGAGTGACGCCTTCGGGGCCGTTCACCGGGCTCACGCCTCGACGGTCGGGGCCGCCGAGAAATTCGAGCAACGGGCCGCGGGTTTTCTCGTGGCGAAGGAGATCAAGTTTTTCGGCAATATTCTGGAATCTCCGGAGCGTCCACTGTCTGCGATTTTGGGAGGGGCCAAAGTTTCCGACAAGATTCCGGTTATCGATAACCTGCTCGATTTGGTCGATACGCTGGTTATCGGCGGCGGCATGGCCTACACCTTTATCAAGGCCCAAGGGCACGAAATCGGCGATTCGCTGTTGGACGAGGCTGGATTGGACACCGCGAAAACCGCGCTGGCCAAGGCCGAGGAGAAGGGCGTCGAGTTGCTCCTGCCCGCCGATACGGTGGTCGCGGACGCCTTTTCCGCCGAAGCAAACACGAAAATCGTGCCTATCGACGCCATCGAACCTGGCTGGATGGGGTTGGACATAGGCCCTGCAACCGTGGCATCCTATTGCGATTCGCTCAAAAAGGCCCGGACCGTAGTATGGAACGGACCTCTGGGTGTGTTCGAAATGGAGCCGTATAGCGGCGGCACGCGCTCGATCGCGGAGTTGTTGGCCAGCGGTTCGGCTGTCAGTGTCATCGGCGGCGGCGACACAGCGGCGGCGGTCGCGCAGTTTGGCCTCGCCGACAAGATGTCTCACGTATCCACGGGCGGCGGCGCTTCCTTGGAAATGTTGGAAGGAAAGGAACTGCCTGGATTGGCGGTTCTTACGGATGGATAAGCGGCCCTGGCGGTGTTCGCCAAGATTATATGCAGACTTGACCGTTTCTCGGGCGCTTGCAATCGCCGGCGGCGCGCTGGGAAATGGCCGAATAAGAAGAGCGAGGTGAATTATGGTGATGACCAAAGAGCGAAAGATTGAAATTGTCAAAGAGCACGGCAAGAGCGAGACGGACACGGGTTCAACCGAAGTTCAGATCGCCCTGTTGACCGAACGCATCGACGAGTTGAACGAGCACTTCAAGATCCACGCGAAAGACCATGCCGGCCGCCGCGGCTTGCTCAAACTGGTAGGCCAACGCAGGAACCTGCTCAGTTATCTACGCGGTGTGGATGTGGAACGCTACCGCGCCATCGTGGGCAAGCTTGGCCTGCGCAAGTAAACTCTGTGCTAGCCTTAGGCATTCGCATTAGTCCCAATCGCGCCTCCCCCCACTCGTCTTTGCGAGGAGGCACGACGAAGCAATCTACTCCGGTCGCAATGTTGCGCTTGGCCAAGGACAAATCCTGACGCCAACAGGATTGAGTGTCGTGGGGCGGCGAGTAGATTGCCGCGGTCGCTTAGGCTCCCTCGCAAAGACGGGGGGAGAAGAGCGATTACGATGTACGAAACGCTATTACTGATCGTAGCCAGTTAGCAACACCAATCAGAAAAAACAGAAGGGTTACATGGAAAACATTGGAACGAGGTGAGAGACGTTCCTCAGCAGGGTCGGCACAGAAAAGTGCGCCCAAAGAAGAAAAGAAAGTAAGGAGAAAAAATGGAACGTCTCTCAGTTCAAGTAGGTACCGAAACAATCACATTTGAAACAGGCAGAATCGCCAAGCAGGCCCAGGGCTCCGTCCTCGTCACCTGCGGCGAGACTATAGTTCTCTCTGCCGTAACCGTAGCCAACAGCATGCGTCCCGGTCAGGATTTCTTTCCGATGACCGTCGACTACCGCGAAAAAGCCTATGCGGCGGGCGCCATTCCCGGCAACTTTTTCCGCCGCGAGGCGCGTCCGAGCGAACGCGAAATCCTCGTATGCCGCCTGACGGACCGGCCACTCCGGCCTCTGTTTCCGAAGGGATTCCTGAACGAAACGCAAGTCTGCCAGACGGTACTGTCGGCGGACAATATCCAAGACCCCGATGTGCTTGCAATCAACGCAGCATCGGCGGCAGTGCACATCTCGAAGATTCCCTTCAACGGCCCCATCGGCGCCGTGCGCATGGGCCGCATCGATGGCGAATTGGTCGTGAATCCCGCTATCGACGATATGGAAGACAGCACGATAGACATCGTCATGGCCGGCACAAAAGACTCGATCGTCATGGTCGAAGGCGGAGCCAGCCAGGAGCCCGAAGATGTCATGCTCGATGCGCTGGACATGGGCCACCAGGAGATCAAGAAGATCATCGCCTGCATCGAGGAGCTTCGCGAGAAGGCGGGCGTAGAAAAAATGGCTTTCGAGCCGCCGGTCATCGACGAAGGCATCAAGTCTGCCGTCGAGGCGATCGCGACCAGAGGCATGAACACTGCCCTTACCATCGCGGGGAAGGAAGCGCGTCAAGATGCGCTCGACGCGGTGAAGGACGAAGTCCACGCCAAGATGGAAGAGAAGCTGGGCGCGGATGACTACGCCGCGCAGCGCGAGGATATCAAGTTGTGCTACTACGCCCTAGAAAAGCACATGATGCGCGTTCAGACGGTTTCGACCCAAAAGCGTGTCGATGGACGCGCGCTCGACGAAATCCGGAAGATCACCATCGAGATGGGCGTTCTTCCGAGAGCCCACGGTTCGACACTCTTTACGCGCGGTGAAACGCAAGCCATCGTCGCTACGACCTTGGGCACGGCGCGCGACGAACAACGCATCGACCAACTTACGGGAGACGTCTTCAAACGCTTCTTCCTGCATTACAACTTCCCGCCATGGTCCGTCGGCGAAACGCGGCGCATCATGGGTCCGGGCCGCCGCGAAGTCGGCCATGGCCGCTTGGCGGAACGCGCGCTCGAAACCGTTGTTCCTTTCGAGTCGAACGGCGCGGAAGAGGATTTCCCTTACACCGTCCGCATCGTGTCGGAGATTACCGAGAGTAACGGTTCCAGTTCGATGGCTTCCGTCTGCGGCGGCAGCCTCAGCATGATGGACGCGGGCGTGAAGACGCTCGCGCCGGTCGCGGGCATCGCTATGGGCCTCATCAAGGAAGGCGACGATGCATGCGTATTGTCGGACATCCTGGGAGTGGAAGATCACCTGGGCGACATGGACTTCAAGGTCTGCGGCACGGCCAACGGGATCACCGCTTTCCAGATGGACTGCAAGATCGCCGGCGTGTCGCGCGACCTCATGGCGAAGGCCCTCGACCAGGCCAAGGCCGGACGCGAACACATTCTCGGCAAGATGGCCGAGGCGATCAGCGGGCCACGCGAAGATCTATCCAAATACGCGCCGCGCATTACGACCATCCAGATTCCGGTCGATAAGATCCGCGATATCATCGGACCTGGCGGCAAGGTCATCCGCGAAATCCAAGCCTCGACGGGCGCCGACGTCAATGTCGAAGATGACGGCAAGATAGCCGTCGCCGCGGCCGATAGCGAAGCGGCCAAAGCCGCTATCGAGATGATCGAGAGTATCACGGCCGAAGCGGAAGTGGGCGCCGTGTATCACGGCACCGTGACCCGCCTGATGAACTTCGGCGCCTTCGTCAATATCGTAGGCACCAGAGAAGGGCTGGTCCACATTTCGGAGATGGCGCTGGGCCGCGTGGACAAAGTCGAAGACGTAATGGATGTGGGCGACGAGGTCGATGTCAAAGTCATCGAGATCGACAACATGGGCCGCGTCAACCTCTCTAAACTCCAGGCCGATGTGGAACTTGGCCGCATCTCCGCAGAAGACTACGAAGAGAAAAAGGCCCGCGCGTCGAAACGGCCTGAACGTGGTCGTGGCGGGCGCGACGGTGGAGGCCGTGGCGGGCGCGACGGTGGAGGCCGAGACCGGCGGTAGTTGTCCGTCTAAGCGCAAAAGTTTTCGCAAATTCCTCCCCTGCATGGGGGAGGGGTTCTGCGATTCTGTGAACCAGCGAGTAACCCGATTTAGAGATCTCCCATGACACTTAGCCCCGGCTATACGAAATACCATCCCACGGTAGCGAAACTCGACAACGGGATGACTGTGGCCTTCGAACATTTGCCCCACCTGCACACGGCCACCATGGGTGTGTGGATTAAGGCCGGCTCGGCCGGGGAGACGGAGAAGCAAGCGGGCATCTCGCATCTCCTGGAACATCTGTTCTTCAAAGGCACTGAGCGGCGCAACAGCCGCGAACTCATGCACGCCATCGAAAGCCGCGGCGGGCATATGAACGCGTTCACCTCGCGCGAGTACACCTGCCTCTACGTGAAGACACTTTCGCAGCACTTGCCCATGGCCATGGACGTCCTGTCCGACGTGCTCAACCATTCCATCTTCTGCGATTTGGAGAAGGAGCGCAGCGTCATTCTCGAGGAAATCGCAGCGGGCATCGATGTGCCCGAGGAGTACGTCCACGATTTGCTGACCATGCGTTTGTGGCCCGATCACGCCTTGGGACGCCCCATCGCCGGTTCAGTCAAATCGGTTTCGGCTATTGGCCTTGAAGACGTCAAGATGTACAAGAACGCGTGGTATCAACCCGGCAACCTGACATTCTGCATCGCCGGCAACTTTGACCAGGCCGATGTGCTCGACACCGTGCGCCAACAATACGGCGATCTCGGCAACTCGGATCAAACACCGGCCTCCGGCCCGCCACCCCTCGGCAATGGCATGCAAATGGTCGACCGCGACATCGCCCAAGACCACGTCACCATGGCGTTTCCAGTGCCGGGTATCGGCGACGGGCGGCGCTATGTGTACGACATGCTCAGCAGCGCGCTCGGGGGCGGCTCTACCTCCCGCCTGTTCGACCGCATCCGCGAAGAGGAGGGCCTCGCCTACTCGATATATTCCTTCCACTCTGGGTATAAAGATGCGGGCGCGCTGGGGATGTACGCGGCGGTCGCGCCGGAGAACCTGAAGAAGGCCGTTGAACTCAGTTGCGAAGAACTGCGCAAGATCAAAGACGAGCCGCTGGACGCCGAGGAACTCGCGAGCAACGCCGAACAGTTGAAGGGCGGCCTGTTGCTGGCGCTCGAAGGCTCCTTCAATCGCATGTCGCGAATCGCACGATCGCTCTTGTACTTCGATCGGATCATCCCTATCGACGAGGTCCTCGACGCCGTCGACGCGGTCACCGCGGAACAGATCCAGACTCTCGCGCAGAAAACCTTTACCGAAGAACAATGCGCCATGACCGTGCTCGGACCATCCAACGGCCCGTCGGCCGCCCTCTCCCTCTAATCCGATAGGAGCCAACGCGCCGTGTCCGACAAGGTCGAAGTCTCCATCGCGATCGAATCCCACGGCGAGGGGTTGCCCCTGCCAGGCTACGAAAGCGATTCTGCCGCAGGCATGGATCTGCGCGCGGCCGTGGTAGAGCCACTCACCATAGCGCCCGGCCAACGCGCCCTCGTCCCCACAGGCATTCGCATAGCGCTGCCGGCCGGAACCGAAGCCCAAGTCCGGCCACGTAGCGGCCTCGCCGTCAGGCGCGGGATCGGCCTCGTCAATTCGCCCGGCACCATCGACGCCGACTACCGCGGCGAGATCCGGATCATTCTGATCAACCTGGGCGATGCCGATTTCGTCATCGAACGCGGCGACCGCATCGCGCAACTCGTTGTCGCGCCGGTCCTTCGCGCGGTATGGCGGGAAAGAGACGCCCTGGACGACACCGAGCGTGGCGAAGGCGGATTCGGACACACAGGAGTCTAGACAAAATGTCTTACGGACGTTGAGGTCCGCGGTCAACGCGACCCATTTTCACGCGCGCCCAGGGCACGCCGGGCCGCTTGCGCCACTGGTTCGACCGAGGGCCAAGGATCGCCATTCCCGGCCCGAACAACTTCGACAAGCCCGCCCCTCGGCGCCCAGACTCGCGGGTTCGTTGGACCGAATATGGCCACCGTCGGACAGCCCACAGCCGCTGCAAGGTGTGTGATACCGCTGTCGTTCCCGATGTACACCGCCGTGTTCGCGAGTTGGCTTGCGACATCGGTCAGCGCCGCGTTCGTCAATTGGCTCGCCGCATGCTCCGTCTTCAGGGGCGATTCGCTTTCCATCTCGGCGGGGCCACCGCACCATCGCACCTCGCGGCCCTCGCGCGCAAGCGAGCTGACAAGCTCTTCAAAGTTCGCCAGCGGCCAATTCTTCTTCGGACTCCCGCTACCGGGATGTATAACGACATCATACGCCGCGATCGACTTTGGGACGCTGAGGCGGAAGGGCGGCCGACTCGTCAACTCGATCGATAACGCCTCCGCGTAATACTCTGAAGCGTGCCGATCCCATTGCTGAGGAGGAAGACCGGGATAGACACGCACGTCGCCGATCCCGAGGGCGTTCAACGCCTCGGCAAGCGAACCGTCGTCTTTCATCCAAACGATGGCGCGGTCGAATGAAGCCAGGAACGCTTCAAGCGCGTCCGTAGGTTCGCTGAAGATCGAATCGAATTCCAGCGAGGCAAAACTGTGGACGCGCTCAGCCAATCCGGCGGCTACGGCGATCTCCAAGCGCCCCTTGTCGCCAACAAGTTCGACCGGCCCATCTTCGCTGAGCGCGGCTAACGCCGGACAAGTCAAGATGAAATCGCCGACCCCACCCATGTGGACCATAACGGTCCGAATGCTCATGAGCCCCCCAGCGTCTTCGTTCGCCAGTGCCCGCGGGGACCCGTGTAGAAAGTGGCCGTCCCGAAGTACAGCGGCGAGATATCCGGTCTAGACATTCCAGATCCTCAATCCCCAAGGTCGTTTAGAAGCTACGTACTCTATCATGAAGAAGTCATGGAATATCCCCGTGCCGTAGCAAATTGTGGAGGGTCGAGGCCGTGGCCATGCGCCCCCCACTGCGTTATGATACGACTCGATCATTGCTTTGCCGTACCGAACGTTCACGCTGATGTCGAGAACCGGGAAAGGATACAGGCGCTCGCTGCAATGCCTCGCCGAGGACACCAAAATCAAGAGGAAGTGGACGCCCTCGGGCGGTTGCGCGCGCTCCTTGCCACGCAGCCGCGCGAGTTCTCTCTCAATCTCGCCGTATGCCCCTCCAGTTCATGCCGCGACGGGCTCATCCGATCCTTGCGGGACGTATTCGATTCGATCGACGTTGCACGGGTGTCCGAGAAGACGCTCGACCTGTTCAGCCACGTGCACGACCCGTCCACCGGTGGCCCACGTGACGCGCTCTTCGTCGTGGGCATGGAAGAGGTGTTGACCGGCGAACAGGACGCCGACATATTCCTGCGCGCCCTGGACGCTTCCCCCCGCCGCTTCAAGGCGTGGTACCCCTACCCCGTCGTGTTCTGGGTCGATGAAGATTCCTCGACGATCCTCCTGTCCCATGCGAAGGATTTCTGGGAGTGGCAAACTGGGGTGTTTCGCTTCGACGGGCCCGGGCAAGGCTGAACAGGTCCGCTACTTCGCGGCCGCCATTTCCCTCAATTTCGTTTTCAGGATTTTCCCCGAGGGTCCAAGGGGGAAACTGCCGATGACTTCGACGACGCGCGGGTACTTGTACGCGGCCATTTGTTCTTTGGACCAAGCCTTTATTTCCGTGGGATCGAGAGTCTTGCCGGCCTTGGGGATGACGTAGGCCATGATCTCCTCGCCGAGCTCTCGATGGGGAATGCCAATGACGGCGACGAGAGACACATCCGGATGGGTAACGATGACTTCTTCGAGTTCGCGGGGATAGACGTTGTATCCGCCGCGAATGATCATGTCCTTCGTACGATCCACGATGTAGAAATGCCCGTCCTCGTCAATCGAGCCCACATCGCCTGAGTGAAACCAGCCGCCCCGGAACGCTTCCTCGTTGGCTTCGGGCCGTTGATAATAGCCCTTCATGATGTTGTGTCCGCGGATGACGACTTCGCCCGGTTTGCCCACGGCGGCGTCGTTCATGTCTTCATCGACGCAACGCATCTCGACACCCCAGACGGGCACGCCGATCGAGCCGTGTTTACGTTCCATGCCGAGCCGGTTGAAGCAGGCGATGGGCGAGGTTTCGGAGAGCCCATAGCCTTCGAGGATGACCACTCGATACTTCTCCTCGAACTCTCTCATGACTTCGACTGGCATCGCAGCGCCGCCGCAACTGCAAAAGCGCAGGTTCTCCCTAATCTTGTCCAAGTCGAATTCGTCCGCCCCGGCGTAGTTCAGCACTTCCCAATACATCGTCGGCACACCCGCGAACATAGTGACCCCTTCATCTTGGAAGAGGCGCAAGACGTCCCCTGCGTTGAAGCGCGGCAACAACACCAGGGTGGCCCCGGCCTGGATGCCGCCGTTCAGCATCACGGTTTGGCCGTAGGAATGGAAAAGCGGCAATACCACGAGGTAGGTGTCTTCGTGCGTCGTATGGCCCAGCGTATTGGAAACCAGGGCATTCAAGATCATGTTGGAATGGGTCAGCTCGGCCCCTTTCGGCAAGCCTGTCGTCCCGGACGTGTAAAGGATCACCGCGGTGTCGTTGGCGTCCATCTGCTCCGTATCGAACTGATCGGGCTGGCTTTCGATCAAAGCGGCAAGCGTCTTGCCGCCCTCGATGGGAGAGTTGCCGCCCGGTGTGGCCGGGAGGTACCAAACGTGGCGGCATTCATCCACATCGGAAAAGGCCCCGGCGCCCTCTTGCGCGACAGGCAACTCGGGCGAACCCTCGAAACAGAACAGGGCAACCGAATCGGAGTCCTTCATGTGATAGGCCATCTCGCGGCGTTTCAGGAGCACGTTCAGCGGGACGACGGCGCAACCTGCCTTCAGGATTCCATAGTAGACCATGGGAAAGTACGGGAGGTTGGGGCAGCAGATGGCGACTTTCTCGCCGCGCTCGATTCCCGAGGCGCGTAGCCCGTTGGCGACCTGGCTAGAAATGGAATCAAGATCTTCGTAGGAGATGGATGTGCCCATGCAAGAAACCGCTGTTTTCTCGGGGTAGTGGCAGGCGCTGTCGGTCAACGAGACGGCTAGATTTTGCATAATGTAAGGTCTCCTTTCGGCGCTATGCTCGCAGGGCATTGGAAACGAGAGGGAAGCTTTGATTCTTTCACGATTCATTCGAAGAATCAAGCGCAGTTCGCGGCATGGCTCGGAAGAAACAGCAAAATGGATACATTGGCTCTTGGGCTGAACGCTTACGCCTGATCGATTCTCGCCCGCAGAGCCGGTGGCTTAACCCGGTTAACGATAAGTTCGCGCATAAGTACATGCGCCGAACCACATACCATAATTCTCGCGTCCACCAAACAAAGGCCAACGAGAAACCATGCGTCTACGGAAGAAAGAGATGCGCCGCGTATTCCTGTTCGCGGCGATGGTAGCCGTATTGGCCGGGATCATCGTCTATGTCAAGCATCGGCCTCAGCCAGCGCTCGTAATGCCGCCCAAGCCGCGCGAAGAGGCCGTCCTGCGCGAGATGCCGCCTGAGTTCAAATCGAGACGAACCGAAAAGCAGAAAACAGAAGCACACATAGCCGACGGCTCGGATCTGCCCAACTACAAGAACGGTTACTTCGTTCTCGTCGAAGCTGCGATACTGCTACCCGACCGACCCTCGGGGCGCGGTTCTGTGGCGATGCGTCATCCAGTAGCGAAACTCTTAGTATTGCACGAGCAAGAGCTTCCCGCTTTGGGCGACTATCTTCAACAATGCGAACCGGTCATCAGGTTGGCACGGACGGCGCTTGGTGCTGCGTACTTCCGCTATCCGGAAGACCACTATTATCCCCTTGACTTTTCTCGCAGGATCTACAGGGGCGCTTCGTATTTTTCGCGCCTTATGGCCGCCCAAGCAGTCTACCTCGCGCAAGCAGAAGAGGATCTCGATAGGGCGTTGGAGACGCTGACCGACGCCGTCATGTTGACGCAGCTCTGCCTGAGCGATGGAGGTCCATTTGATGCGATGCAATTTAGATGGTTGTTCACGAACCCGAGTATGGGGCTGTCTTTTGCCGACTTCGCCAAAGAGCAACTGTAACGGAGAACATACTGGCTGCACAGCAGCGCGTCCAAGAGGCCATAAGCAACCCCTTCTAGACGGCACGACCAGTGTTACGCACAATTTCCTAGTCAACTGGAGCATGGATTGGGTGTATGATCAATACGACGACGCGCGCGTGACCCGGCAGTGAAAGTCAGAAGTCAGTTATCTGAACGGAAACAAGGGTCGCTTCCTCGACGCCTTGGAGCAACCGTGGCCAGAGTTTGACCGGTGGTATCGGCAGTCTTCCCAGGAAGCACCCGAAGGTTTCGCATCTTCGTGCCACAAGTAGCTTGAGCATATCAAGCGCATGCAGACATCCTGGACCGATATGGTTCAACGCGTGGTCCTTGTCGCTTGCGTTTGAGCGGTATAAGCGTGACCACGCGCAACATCCGAACCGAGTTGACGAGCTAGCCCCCGACTGTATTTCTGAAACCCTCGCCGACCCCTCCACCGGACGACCCTACGTCCACGAAGTGAATCCCGGTGGCTACGCAATCGAGGAGCATGAGAGCTAACTCATCATTGAGCCACCAGCTGTGTCTATTGGATCGACCGGTCCCTAACAGTCCGGGCTAGTCCAGTGCCGGCAGGGCTTTCGCGCTTCCTTGGGCGCGTTCGCCGTCCGTCTTCTCCAAGAACGCCTCGACCGTCATCTGGCCGAGATCGCCTTCAGATCGGTCGCGGACCGACACGGTTCCCTCTTCCACTTCCCTCTTTCCGAGGATGAACGCGTAAGGAATCTTCTGGTTCTGCGCGTCGCGTATCTTGGCGTTCATCCGCTGGGAAGAAGCGTCGATTTCGGCGCGCAGCCCTTCGCGCTTGAGGCGCTCCAAGACTTCCTGCCCATAACCGAGCTGCTCGTCCGTGATCGGGATCACCATGATTTGAACGGGAGCGATCCACAGTGGGAACGCGCCCTTGTAGTGTTCCACAAGCATAGCGAAAAAACGCTCCGCGCTGCCGAATAGGGCCCGGTGCACCATGTAGGGCCGATGCTTCTCGCCGTCGTCGCCGATAAAGGTCATGTCGAAACGCTCGGGCAGGTTGAAGTCAAGCTGAACCGTGCTCAACTGCCATTCACGGCCCAGTGCGTCGCGCAGTTTCAGATCGATCTTCGGTCCGTAGAACGCACCACCCCCCTCATCGATATCGAAGGGCACGCCTTCCGCTTCGAGCGCCGCGCGCAGATCCGATTGCGCGTTCTCCCACTTAGCCGGTTGGCCGATAGATTTCTCAGGGGGTCTCGTCGAGAGATAGGCCTTGATGTCGGACAGGCCGAATTCGCGCAACACGTAGAGGGAAAAACGCAGCGCGTTCCGGACCTCTTGCGCCAACTGATACGGTGTGCAAAAGATGTGCGCGTCGTCCTGCGTAAAGCCGCGCACCCGCGTCATCCCGTGCAGCGCGCCGCTCCGCTCATAGCGGTACACCGTCCCAAACTCGGCCAAGCGCAGCGGCAACTCGCGGTACGAGCGCGGACGCGTCTTGTAGATCTGAATGTGGAACGGACAATTCATCGGCTTGAGGTAGTATTCCTCGCCATCAATTTCCATGGACGAATACATGTCGTCACGGTAGAAATCGAGATGACCGGAGGTTTCCCACAGCGCCGCCTTGCCGATATGCGGCGTATTCACGAACTCGTATCCGTTGAGCTGGTGCGCCGCGAGGCTAAAGCGCTCGGAAAGATAGCGCACCATCCCGCCCTTCGGCTGCCACAAGACGAGGCCCTGTCCGACCGCATTCGAAGTCGTGTACAACTCCAACTGCTTATTCAGGAGGCGGTGGTCCCGCTCCTTCGCTTCCTTGAGGCGATTCAAGTGATCCTTGAGGTCACCTTTGGAAAACCACGCCGTCCCGTAGATCCGCTGGAGCTGCGGATTCTTCTCGTTGCCGCGCCAATAGGCCGACGATACGTGGAACAGCTTGATGCCCTTCGGATGTAGTTTCCCCGTGCTCTCGACATGCGGGCCGCGGCACAGATCCACAAAATTCCCGTTGCGGTACATGGTTAGCTTCAGGTCGCCGCCGTCCGCACGCTCGAGGTTTTCATCCAGATTCCCGCTGGAAATCAGATCGAGCAGCTCCTTCTTATAGGGCTGCCCATCCGACATGGCGAGGGCCTCCTCCATAGTGACTTCCGAGCGCCCGAAGGGCTGGTCCTCTTTGATAATCCGCCTCATGCGGTTCTCGAAATCGGCCAGGTCGTCGTCCGTCAGCGGCCGCGGCAAATCGAAATCGTAGTAGAACCCATCCTCGATCGGAGGGCCGATCCCGAACTTCGCGTCGGGAAACACCTCGAGAACGGCCGTCGCCAGCACATGGGCCGCCGAATGCCGGTAAGCGTAATACTCGTCGTTCACATCCACGTTCGCACCTTCTCCTTTTCAGGGGACACCGGGATTATACGCATCCCCGCGTGGGCAGGCGGGGTGTCGAGTCGCACCGGGGAGGAGCCATGATACGCGACGCCAGGCTTGTGGACAAACGCGGACCGCGCCGCGCCACTTTGCCGGTTGCAACCGAATCGTGACCCTCCTTAACGAAAATACATCCTATTCTATCATTACAAGTCAGAATCCGCTTCGCGGGAAGTTGGGAGAAGAACGTGGCGGCAAGGTGGCATGGGCTTCCAGCCCATGAATCACAGGCAGAGCAGGCGGCTCAATGATAAGTTGGGGCTAACCATGATATTTCACCGGTTTTCGTAGCGAGACGGTGAGATATCCGCGCTAAAGGAAAAACTAGACGCCGCTCCCGAGGATCTCCTACCATATGCGTCTTGTCCCGCCCGCGCGCTGGGCGCAAATTATTTGCAGGAGATTTCCATGGCCACGCTCAATGGCAACTATCGTAAACTGCAGGCAGGTTACCTCTTTCCCGAAATCGGAAAGCGGACCAAGGAGTTCGTGACGAAGAATCCGGACGCGCTAATCATGCGGCTCGGGATTGGCGACACTTCCGAGCCGCTCGCCCCTTCCGTGATCGCGGGCCTGCACGATTCGGTCGATAGACTCTCGAAGGCCGAGACCTACTCGGGCTACTGCGACGACGGCGTAGGCACACCCGAACTTCGCGAAGCGTTGGCGGCCCGCTATGCGAGCTATGGGGTCAATATCAAGGTCGACGAGGTTTTCGTTGGGGACGGAGCGAAGGGCGACTCCGCTAATATTCAGTCGCTGTTCGGCGAGAGCAACGTGGTTGCGGTTCAGGATCCCGCGTATCCGGTGTATGTGGACAGCAACGTCATCGCCGGCAAGACGGGGGAGGGCTCGGACGGACAATACGACGGCTTGTTCTACATGCTGTGCGTGGAAGAAAACGACTTCTTCCCAAAGACGCCATCGGAGAAAGTAGATCTCATTTACCTGTGCAGCCCGAACAATCCGACCGGCGCGGTCGCGACGCTTCATCAACTGAAGGCCTTCGTCGATTACGCGCGCGAAAACAAGGCCGTGATAATTTTCGACTCCGCCTATGCGTCGTACATCTCCGATCCTCGCTTGCCTCGAACAATCTACGAGGTGGAAGGCGCGAAGGAATGCGCCATCGAAATCAATAGTTTTTCTAAGGAAGCTGGATTCACGGGCGTACGCCTTGGCTGGACGATTGTCCCGAAAAATCTCCGGTGCGAAGACGCCGAACCCGGCGAACTCAACAACATGTGGAGCCGTCGTCAGAACACGTTTTTTAACGGCGCGTCGAATGTTGTCCAGCCTGGCGGGCTCGCTGTCCTCTCCGAACAGGGCCAGGCGGAATGCAAGAAGACGATCGACTACTACATGGCGAATGCGCGGCGGATCAAAAATGGCCTCGAAGGCCTCGGGATTACGTGCTTCGGCGGCGTAAACGCCCCATACATTTGGATGAGAACCCCGGGCGGTATTTCATCGTGGGAGTTTTTCGACAAGCTCCTGAACGAGACCCATGTGGTGGGCACACCGGGCTCCGGCTTTGGCCCAGGCGGCGAAGGATACTTCCGCCTCAGCGCGTTCGGGCACGAAAAGGACATCGCACGGGCCGTAGAAAGCATCCAAGATAACCTGAAACTCTAGCCCTAACCATCGTAACGATAGCTGGCGCCTTGGGTGGTGCGGATGATCATGGGCGTTTCGGGTTCTGCTCGATCCGTTTTCGAAGTTGGGAGATGTGCTGGTTCAGGGTACGGCTGTTGGGGACGCGATCCATACCCCAGCAGCGGTCGAAAACTCGTCGCGGGTGACGACTTGACCTGTCTTTTCGTGGAGCAGTTTTAGAATGCTTATGTCGCGCGCGCATTTTTCGACGTTGCTTAAGAGGTTGCCCACAATTTGCTCCAAGATATCCGGATCGAATTCGGATTCTTCGCGAGCGTTACCGGCGAAATCAAGATCGACGCCGCGCTGAGCAAGCAACGGGCGAAACTGGTCGACCACATGTCCGGGCGTGTCATCGACGGCGCCCCGCGTCGGATTAAGCGTCAACTTGCTCGCGCGATTGCGGTTGAATGCGAGGACGTTGTTGATAAGGCGGCTGAGGCGTTCGCTTTCGGATAGGATGACCGAAAGCCGCTTCTCGCTTCGGCCGGACGCATCGTTGGCGTTGTCGCGCAGGAGTTCCGCGTACAGCCGGATGTTCGTGAGGGGCGTCTTGAGTTCGTGGGAAACGTGATTGACAAAACTGATTCGCTTGGCCGCCTCGCGAAGTTCCCGGTTGTTCTCGCGATAGAAGTACGCGCCGATCGACACGAAGAGCAACACGGCAGCGCCAAGGCCTGTGCCGAGATACGAATCTGGTACGCCGCCGAAAACATGGCCGCGATTCAAAAAATCACCCTCAACATTATAAAAAACAACCAATCAAAGAAAGGCGGAATCAAAGCCAAACGACTACAGTCGGGACGGGACGACAGCTATCTTAAAGAAATCCTGCTGGCCATGTGACTTTTAGTGCGATTGCCCTGGATCGCCAAACAGTAACCTGTGCGCACCACGAGCTTTCGTTTGTCCGGTTCGAGCCGATACACCGCTCGAGGGTCGGCCGCGCCTAGAATTGTCGCCGCGACCGCCGACAAGAAAATAAATTTCAGATTAGGATCGTTGTCTTGGGATGATTCCCACAGAAGCGCAATGAGGAGAATAACAAGCAGTCCGCAGATGAGCGCAAGACAGCACACGACGGACAGAAGCGCCCGAAGACCATGGCTCTTCGTTAAGATGCGCACGAACATAAGTGGCGCCGTTGGCCCCTATGATATGAACGAATGGCGGTCTCTGAATTTCTCGCCGCGGCCTCGCCTTATTTCAACGCATAAAGCTCTTTCATGGTTGTCACATAGAGTACGCCATTGGCGGCTACAGGCGCGGTGCAGATAGGGTCGTCGAACTGCGCCAAGGCCAGGATGCGCTTCTCCTTGTCCGCGGCGAAAACCAAGAAATCTCCGGCACGAGAGCCGACGTAGACCTTGCCGTCCGCCACCAGAGTCGAGCCCCATATCCCCTTGCGTAGCTCATGGGACCAATACCCCTGGCCCGTTTCGGCGTCGATACAGTGGACCTTCCCGGCGCAGTCGGCCGCGAACGCCAAGCCGTCGGAGATAGAGGGGGTCGAGCAACTGTGTTTGTCGAGCGGATGGGACCACAACAGGGCCGAGTCGGTGATGTCGCCGCTCTGGGTGGCATCGATGCATTGGAGCCAGACTTTCTCTTTACCCCACCACATGTCGCCGCCGACTGTCACGTAGATTCGGTTATTGTGGAAGACCGGCATGCTCATGATCGTGCTGGGGCTCTCGACCTTGTTCTTCCAGTAATCGCGAATGTTCTCTTTGGGCGCGGTCGGGTCGCAATCGAAGCGCCACACCCGCTTGAGCGCGGTCGCCGGGCCCGTGGGCACGGGCGGCTTGAGGGCCTCGAAGGCGTAGCAGACACCGTTGCCGCCGCCGAAGAAGACCCGCTTTTCGCCGGCGATCTCACCCAATGCCGGCGACGACCAGGTGGAATGGAAAATGTTCGGGCCGATTCCCTCGTCGTCTTTTGCGACTAGCCGGCCGGTCTTCTTATCCAGCACGATCAGGCTCGGCGCATTTGGCCGGCGAATCGTCACGTGCGTATTGTCCACAGCGTTGCACGTATTGACATAGAGGAAAGGGCCGTCGAGCAAGATCGAGGCGTGGGCGCTGTCGTGGGTGTAGGTGCCGATGTCGGCGTACAAGTCGACCAACCAGATGATGTCGGCATCGGTCGCCGTGACTTCCAGGGGAGGTGTTCCGGCGGGCACCATGTGCCGCCCCTCGCCTTGATAGGGGCCATCGTTACCATTGGCCTGCCCGTCCAGGTCGAGACAGACAACTTCGAACCGATTGGTGACGGCGTAGACGCGGTCTCCTTCGACAGTCGGCGGCGAGCAGATGCCGATCAAGGGCTCGTCTCGGTTGACGTCGTCTGGGTCTTTTATGCGGGGTACGGCCAGTTGCCATTTCAGGGAGCCGTCGGCCTCGTTCAGGCATAGCAATACGCCCCGGTCGCCTCTGTTGCGCGGATCGCGCGGGATGGAGTTATTCGCGCCGACGAGGACGTTTCCCGCCGAGATGACGGGCGATCCATAGGCGTTGGAACCAAGCGGCGCCGACCACTTCACGTTCTCGCCGGTTTCTGGGTCAAAGGTCGTCGGCAGGTCAGCTTCTGTCGAGACCATGTTTCGCGAATGCCGCTCGCCCCATTGGGGCTGATCCTCCGCCCACGTTTCCCCGAGGCAGCAGTACGCTGCGGCGAATCCGATAACCACAAGCGGCCAAACGTTCTCCAAACATAGTTTCATAGCGGAACCTTTGTTCTGCGCTCAACGGTGTGCCAGATATTCGGCAGTCGAATGCGATGCCGTATCGGGTCCATCGGGGAGGGGTTGTCCTGCATCAATAAAGGGATAGATGATACCATGAAGGTTCAGCGGTTACGAACACGCTCGTGACGTGGCGGAATAATCTATCCCGTACACGCGCGACGCGGCGCTTCTCTCCAAAATCTACCCCTGGCACGGAAGTCTCGAGTTACTAGGAAGAAAAACTTTTCCGCACAAAGAGCAGGGCCGCACGCTGCCGGGTCAACCCTGGCGTTGGCTCTCGTTTCATTAGGGTGGGTAGATCTGTTAGAATAGGAGTCTTGGGGACATCGCGGACGAGCCGCCGGCCCTGTTGCTGCCCTTTTGTAAACGGCTTGCCTACCAACCGGCCAATCGAAATGAAGCTCATGATGCGGGAAACTCAAAGCGCGGTACGGACGGCCACACTCACGCTGTCGATGCCTCCCCGTGCGCAAGGGGCCATAAGCGCAACAGATGGACGATGGCCTCGCCACGATGGGGACAAGGGCCGCACGGAACACGCGGTGCGCGGCCCAATCTTCCGTTCCAATTCGATTGAACTAGAGGAAGCGTGGCGCGGGGAGACCGGCGAGCGCGTATGAGCGAAGTTCTGGTTACGCACCGCTCGATTCCCCATCGGCCTCTCCTGACTCTGTGCCGATACAGCGCCCCGTATTGGAAGTCCTTCGCGGTCGCGATGATTGTAGGCCTCGTCTTCCTGACGGTGAAATTGACCATGCCGCTTGTGTTTCAGGCGGTCATCGACGACTTCGATACGGGCGAGGCGACGCGCGATTCGTTATTGTACTATTTCCGCATCCTCGTACTCATCGCGGGAATGACGGCTGCGGCCCGATTTCTCCAACGATTCCTCGTCGGCCGAGCCTCCCGTAAGTTTGAATACGATCTCCGCAACGACTACTTCCATCATATACAGGGCCTGTCGCAGGACTTCTTCCACCGGACCAAGACCGGAGACATCATGGCCCGGGCGACCAACGACCTGAACTTCGTGCGCGAATTCATCGGCGCGGGAGTCATGGGGGCCGTGGACCTATTCCAGATCCCCTTTACGTTGGCGTTGCTTATGCACTTCTCCATACGACTGACGGTGGTAATCATGCTCGCCATCCCTATCGCCTCCTTCGTCGCCTACTTCATCTTGAAATGGACGCGCCGGCAGTCGCATGTGGTGCAAACCCTCTTCTCAGGCATCACCTCGCTGGCCCAAGAGAACCTTGCGGGCGCCCGGGTCGTGAAGGCTTACGATATTGCCGAACGAGAGGTGGACAACTTCAGAAAGGAATCGGAGGTCTATGCGCGCCAGAATCTGAAACTCGTCGCGATCAGGGCCACGGTACAACCCATGATGATGATGGTCATTCGCATCTCGATCGTGTTGACCCTCTGGCAGGGCGGCCTTATGGTCATGCGGAACGAGGCGGCCTCCAGGATCGTTTTAGTGAATGGGTGGCCAACCGTACAGACGTCCCAATTTGTGCTCGGGGATCTTATGGGATTCCTCGTATGCATGTTGATGATTGCCGGCTCCCTGTCCGCGTTTGCCGGAATCGCGATCATCTATCAGCAAGGCGCCGCGGGCATGGATCGAATCTCCGAGATTATGGCGAAGACTCCAACCGTGCATGACGGCGATCGGACCGATCCGGCCATTACAGCCCTTCGCGGGAGCATTCGGTTCAAGGACGTCGTGTTTGCCTACGAATCACAGCCCGTGCTGCGAGACATTTCGTGGGAGTGCCGGCCCGGACAGACGGTCGCGATTGTCGGGCACACCGGCTCGGGAAAATCGACGATAATGTCGCTGTTAACCCGGCTGTACGACCCCGTGGAAGGCCAAGTGCTGTTGGACTGTGTGGATGCGCGCCAGGTGCCTTTGAAGAGCCTTCGCGGCTCGGTCGCGCTGGTCCCCCAGGATACCTTCCTGTTCTCGACGACCATCCGGGACAACCTGACCATAGGCAGGCCAGAAGCGACAGAAGAGGAAATAATGGAAGCCTGCCGCATCGCCCTATTCGACGAGGCATTATCGGGGATGGAGGATGGACTCGACACTCTCCTGGGCGAACGGGGCATCAATCTGTCTGGCGGGCAAAAACAGCGGCTGACCATCGCGCGCGCGTTGATCCAGGACCCTGCCATCTTGTTGCTGGACGATGCTCTATCGAGCGTGGACACGCGAACGGAAGAGCGAATTCTGCGTGGCCTTAAAGACGTGATGGCCACGCGGACGAGCGTCGTCATTTCCCATCGCGTCTCGACGGTCCGCCACGCCGATCTCATTTTGGTCATGGACGAGGGTGAAATTGTGGAACGCGGGACCCACGACGAACTGCTGCCTCGAAAAGGCGTCTATTCCGAAATGTACGACCGCCAGCTACTCGAGGACGAACTGGAGGCAGAGTGAGTTTTAATTATCACATCGAGGACGAGACGAGCCAGCGTCCCTATGATGCCGTGCTGATGAAGCGCCTCCTCCAATACCTGCGTCCCCATGTGAGACTATTGGCCATAGCCGCTACCCTTCTCCTCTTGGCAACCGTTCTCGGCATCCTGAGCCCATTGATCACCAAGCAGGTCATCGACGGGTGCATCGGCCGCGTGACGCAACTCGATGCCAGCGAGGTTTTGCCCGACGTGGATGCGAGAAGCCGCACACTGGTTCTGCTCATGGCTCTCATGGTTTCTATCTCGGTGATCGAGGCTGTGTTCCAGTACAGCCTATTGCTCGTGCTCACTTTTGTGGGCCAGAAGACTCTACTCACCATGCGCCTCAAAGTCTTCTCCCATCTGCAACAACTGTCGGTGAGTTTTCTGGACCGTAATCCGGTCGGCCGGCTGATGACGCGCGTGACGAACGATGTCGAGAACATTCAACAGACCATCGTCACGGGCATGGTCTACTCGCTTGGCGAAGTGCTGAGCATCCTGTTGGTCCTCTCGGTCATGCTCGTGCTGAACTGGCGGCTCACCTTGGTGACGCTCTGCGCCATTCCCCTAGTCATGATCGCCAGCTACATCTTCCGCAAGTTCGTGCGCCGTTCGTACCAGGAGGTCAGGAGAAAGATCGCCACCGTCAATGCTTACACGCAGGAAATGGTGAGCGGAATGAAGATCGTGCAGCTTTTCGGCTTTGAAGATCGTGGCTTCAAGCTATACCGCAAGCTGAATGCCGATCACCGGGACGAGTGGTTTCGGCAGGTGCGCTACCACGCGACCTATTTCCCAGTCGCCGAAACCCTGGGCGCCCTGACGATCGCCTTCATCATCCTCGTAGGCGGGCTGCAAGTGATGGAAACGGCTACAACCATTGGAACGGTCTACATCTACATGCAGCTGACCAACCGCATGTTTGGCCCCATCCGGTCCCTTACGGAACGCTACAACATGCTTCAGGCGGCAATGGCCTCGTCCGAACGCATCTTCCGGCTCCTGGATACTCCCCCGGACATCGTGGACAAACCGGAGTCCTTCGCGCCAGAAGAGATGGCCGGCGGAGTGAAATTCAATAACGTTTCCTTTGCATACGAGCCCGGAGAGTGGGTGCTCAAAGACGTAAGTTTCCATGTCGCGCCCGGCGAACATGTCGCCATCGTCGGCCACACGGGCGCTGGCAAATCGACCATTACCGCGCTGCTCAGCCGGTTCTATGACGTGCAGAAGGGCACGATCGCCATCGATGGCGTGAACATTCAAGACTATGAGCTAAGCTGTCTTCGCCAGAACACCGGAATCGTGCAGCAAGAAGTCTTTTTGTTCACCGGCTCGGTGGATTTCAACATCCGGCTGGGCGATGACAGTATGAGCAGCGACTATGTCCATGACTGCGCGGATTATGTCAACGCATCCGGGTTCATTGAGGCGTTGCCGGAAGAATACGATTATGACGTGGGTGAGCGTGGCGGCAATCTTTCTACGGGACAGCGCCAGCTCCTGGCCTTCGCGCGCACCTTGGCCCACGCGCCCCGCATCCTGATCCTGGACGAAGCCACCTCAAGCGTCGATACGGAAACCGAGGCCCTCATCCAGGACGCTGTCGTCAAGCTCATGGAACACCAAACCTCGATCGTTATCGCTCACCGCCTATCGACGGTGCAGCACGCGGACCGCATTATTGTGCTTCATCACGGGGAAATCCGCGAGGTCGGCACACATCAAGAACTGCTCACGCACCGCGGCCTCTACTACGCGCTCTATCAACTTCAGTACAAGGACCAATCGACGGCCGTTTGACCTCGTCGCTGCCTCGCCGCTTCAACGTTGGGTCAAGCGCTTAGAGCAGAACTGATGAAGCTCTCCCCAAGAAGACACGCCGAGACACTTCCGGGGTTCGGAAGTTGGCAAATCGGGCACTTCTGCACTGCGCACATATGTCTTGCCGAGCACATATATGCAGGCGATAGCAGTCAGTAGTGGCCTGAGGGAGGCCCTGAGCCCGGATATCTCACCGGTTTTCGTAGCGAGACGGTGGAGAAAGTTGCTATGACGAGACTTATCTGAAGCCTTTCGGACGACAGCGTGGCGGGTCACGTCGAGGTCGAAAGGCGAGAAAAGTC
>CAYNZS010000019.1:0-28345 GCA_964401695.1 uncultured Nitrospirales bacterium | reverse complement strand
TTATCACCCGAGGCGAATTCAGCATCAGCGGATTTCGCAACAGCGAACTGCGCAAACACGGCCTTATCAAAAAAGTCAGGCGCTGCTACAAGTACCATCTCACCGTTCCCGGACGACGCATCACCGCCACCGCACTCAAGCTGCGCGAGATGTTCATCATCCCATCGCTTCGAGGACTCCTCTATGAAGATTGATTTTCACGCCACTTTGAACCAAACTCAACCCCTAAGGGACTAAACAACCGGCCAAGAAAAATACTCGGATACCAAACACCATACGAAGTCTTCCTAAAATAACGAGAAGAACACCGTGTTGCACTTAGAGCTTGAATCCAGGGGACATCCCCGGGCTCTCGGAAAGTACAAGGTAAAGGGCATAATTTTTTGTATAATCCAGTGGGAGAGGCACGGGGGACATGTCAGAGGACAGGCCGGGCACCTACTTCGGCAACAGGAGTAGGGCTGTGAACTTTTATTGGCATACACTGCTGTCTGAAACGGGACAGCAGTGATTGCAGAATTGGCCTGTGATTTCCGGCAGGGGTTCGGGGGTGGAGTGAACCGAGTACTGATTCGAAACTAAGGCGCATCGCGCCTTCAACCAAAAGGGAACAATTCCATGGCCACACTTGATCGCGGCGGCATTGACATCTATTACGAGGAACATGGCTCCGGCCCAGCGGTGTTGTTGAGCCATGGGTTCAGCGCCACGTCGAAGATGTGGGCGGCGCAGGCTGATGAGTTCTCGAAGTACTTCCATGTTGTCTCGTGGGATATGCGCGGACATGGGAAGAGCGGCAGCCCCGAGGATCCTGGCGCTTATTCGGAACAGGCTACCGTCGGCGACATGGCGGCGATTCTGGATGCTTGCGGCGTCGATAAGGCGGTCGTCGGCGGCCTTTCGTTGGGCGGTTATATGTCGTTGGCGTTTCATCTTGCGCATCCCGAACGGGTGCGCGCGCTTCTATTGTTCGACACGGGGCCCGGCTACAAGAGCGACAAGGCGCGCGAGAAGTGGAACGTCCGCGCGGAACGAACGGCCTCTTCGTTGGATAGGAAAGGGCTGGACGCGCTCACGAAAGTGAACAGCGATGAAATGCAAGCCGACCAGCACCGTTCGGCGGCCGGGCTGGCGGGAGCGGCCCGGGGCATGTTGAGCCAACAGGACGACCGCATTATCCAATCGCTTCCTTCGATCGCGGTGCCTGCGCTTGCGCTGGTGGGGGCGGACGACGAGCCGTTCCATGGGGCGACGGACTATATGGCGGCGAAGATCCCAAATGCCGAAAAGGTGGTGATTCCGGATGCGGGCCATGCCTCGAACCTCCACCAACCGAAGGCTTTCAATGACGCAATGGCGTCTTTTCTCGCGGGGTTGCCGGACGCTTAGTTGTCGCTCCTCCCGGACGCCACCGGCGAGAGTCGCCAAGGCTGTTATCCTGAGCGTATACGAAGGATCTCTTTCGTGCGTAAGTCGTTGGCGGAGAAGAGATTCTTTATCTCATTCAGAATGACGATGTAGTGCTTTTATCGAGATTGCCGACTTTTGTCGGTGGCGTCAACGTTGTAGTGTCAAGAGGCTTCGAAAAGAACGATTGCGGGGCGAACGATGACCAAGAACATCGCGGTTTTGACGAGTGGGGGCGATGCGCCGGGTATGAACGCCGGGATCCGCGCGGTGGTGCGGACGGCTATCAATTCGGGCATGAAGGTTTGGGGCGTAGAACGGGGCTATCAGGGCCTCATCGACAATTGCTTGGTCGAGATGAACGCGCGTTCGGTCAGCGGGATTGTCAACCGGGGCGGAACGATTCTCCATTCGGCTCGATGCGCGGCCTTTCTCGTTCCGTCGGGCCGCGAACGGTCGGCGAAGACGTTGCTCGAACAGAAGATCGACGGGCTGGTGACCATCGGCGGTGACGGTACGTACAGGGGCGCGGCGCTGTTGCGCGAAGAACATGGGGTTCGCTGCGTGGGCATGCCGGGGACGATCGACAATGACATCGGCGGAACGGATTTTACGATAGGCTGCGACACGGCGCTCAATACCGCCGTCGAGGCCATCGACCGGCTGCGCGACACGGCGGATTCGCACGACCGCATTTTCTTCGTCGAGGTGATGGGGCGGGACAGCGGTTATCTCGCCATGATGAGCGGCATCGCGGGCGGCGCGGAGGCGGTGCTCGTCCCCGAGACGCCTACGGATATCGGCGCGCTCGTCGAACACCTGCGGTTGTGCCGAGAGCGCGGGAAGACCTTCAGTATTGTCGTCGTAGCGGAAGGCGACGAAGAGGGCAACGCAACAGAAATAGCCGCGAAGGTCTCCGCCCAGTCCGAGTTCAAAGATCACCGCGTAACGGTGATAGGCCACTTGCAGCGCGGGGGCGCGCCAACGGCATGGGATAGAATCCTCGCAAGCCGCTTGGGTGTCGCCGCCGTGGAAGCACTCGCGGATGGACGGTCGGATGTCATGGCGGCGTTCAACGGGGCCGAAGTCGTCCTGCGCCCCTTCTCCGATTCTTGGGAGGTAAAGACGGCATTCGATCCCGCGTGCGTCCACATCGCCGAAGTACTCGCGACGTAGCGTATCGGTTCATGCTGTTTCCATCTTAACCGCCATACTGAGCGAAGCGAAGTACCTCTTTTCCATTGTGCACCTGGAACATCGAGTTCCTTCACTACGTTTAGGATGGCAGAAAACGTACGCTTTGCCTTGCTTTCAAGAGCTGCGCCAATTGCGAGTCAATACAGTAGATGGCGAAAACCGGCCGGGCGGCCGCTCAGGCCTACGGAACTGCGGGCGCCTCCCCTGTGCCGGGGATCAAACACATCACGATGACGTAGGCGAGGTAGAGGGAGAGCAAGACAATCCCGTTTCGGCGGGTAAGGTTGTAGCCGAAGCGAAGCATGGCCAGCATGGTGAACACGACGATGAGCATGGCGGGGAACATAAATAGGATCTCGTGCTTCTTGGCGCTCAAGGGGTTGGCGACCGATGACAAACCGGCTACCAGGCAGATATTCAGGATGTCAGCCCCAATTATGTTTCCGATGGCCAGCCCGCTCTTGCCCTTGCGCGCCGCGATCACGCAGGTGGCAATCTCGGGCACGGATGTGCCGATGGCTATGACGGTAAGGCCCATGATGACACTGGGGATTTCCAGGAACTCCGCGATGCCTATGGCGCCGTGCAACAGCAATTTGCTGCCCAGGAACACGCCGAAAAACCCGGCCGCGAACAGTGAGATGACTTTTCGTAGCGGCGCGTGGGTGATGGCCTCGTGTTCTTCGACACCGTGATCCGGCGCCGCAATGCCCATGCGTTTCTGGCGCAATTCGTCCAAGTAAGAGAAGGCCGAGTAGCCCAAGAAACAACACACCAGGATCGCACCCTGCCAGCGAGCTAACTCGCCGTCTAGGGTCATGCCGAAGCACAGGATCGCGACCCCCACCAGGACGACCGCGCTCGTGTGAAGGATGCGGGGAGTCGCGACAAGGGGGGTCGCGGCAATCAACGCGGCAAGGCCGAGCGCAAGCGTGTCGTCGGCAATAACCGAACCCACGGCATTGCCCAAAGCCACGTCCGGCATGCCTCGGAGCGAGGCCAGGAGGGAAGTCATCAGCTCGGGCGAGGTGGTGGCGACGCTGACGAAGACGATGCCCACCAGCATCTCCGGGACCTCGAGCTTTGTGGCCAGCCCGACTGCGCCGTCGACAAACCAGTCGGCCGCTATCCACAACACTCCGACGGCGATAGCCACAAAGATGAGATCAAGGAGAACGGGCATGACGAGAATCCGGATTACTCGAACGCGGCGAAGCCGGATTGTAGCACGCCGCTATGGCCGCGCAAAAGATTGGCGAAGAAGGTGTAATAATCAACATCAGTATGTTAGATTTCTTAAGCTGCGCCGGGGAGAGTCTCAGATCGTTCGATTTCCATGGCCCAGCGAATGGAGCAACGGAAGGAGTGACCCATGCCCATACATATCCCGCCGCTGAAGGATGCGGAACTGCCCGCGCCCGACAAACCACTGCTCAAGATGATGGGCCCCGGCATCGTGATGGCTGGAATCGCCATCGGCTCGGGCGAGTTGATCATGTGGCCGTGGATCACGTCTGTCGTCGGCGCCAATCTGCTATGGGCCGCGGCCATCGGCATCTTCCTGCAATTGTGGATCAACGTCGAGGTTGGACGCTGGACCGTTGTCACCGGCGAGAGTCCCTTCACCGGCACGATTCGCGTAATCAAGCCGGTTCTCTTCTTGTGGGTCGGCATGATAATCGTGGGCAAATTCCTCCCGGGTTGGGCCAGGGAAACGGGCGTGTCGCTGCGAAGCCTGATCTTCGGGCCAGAGAACTCGGATCCTCAGTGGTGGTGGACTGAGTGGATATGGACCGCTATAGTCTTCGCGGCTGTCGCCGCAATCCTCTTCGGCCCGAAGGTGATCTACACCGCCGTCGAGCGTTGCATCATGGTCCTTATCCTCATCATCGTGGCGGGCCTCATCTATGTCGTATGGGAGATTGGCTCGAAGGAGATCTTCGTGTCGATGTGGAATGGGCTCCTGAACGTAGGCCACTTCCCCGAATTCCCCGTGGAAATCCTGGCCGAGGATGGGTCGGTGCGCGAAGAGCTAACCTTTGGCCGCTTCTTTGGCGCTGTTGTATTCGCTGGCTTGGGCGGTATGGGAAACCTATTCTACGCCTACTATCTGCGAGAAAAGCGCATCGGCATGGGCGGGCTCATGCCGCCTCTTATGAGCGCAGTGCACAAGCACGACATCAAGGAAATAGATACCGGCTTTGTGTACCAGGACACCGACGAGAATCACCGGCGCTTCCGGGGCTGGATGCGGTTCGTGTGGTGCGACCAAATCGTCTTCTTCTGGATCCTGGGCAGTTTCACCATGTTCCTGTTCATATTCGGTTCGCTGGCCGTGCTACATCCTAATGGCCTGGTACCCGACCGGGGCAGTCTGGTGTGGGATTTGGCGTCTATACTCGAGGACAGCATGGGCACGTCCGGACGCTACTTATTCCTCGTCGTTGGCATGGCGGCGCTGTTTAGTACACAGTTGGGGGGAACGGATGGCGGCAGTCGCATTTTTTCCGATCTGATTCACACGAATTTCAAGTTCGGCCGGTGGTTCAAACTTGAGCAGTGGTACCTGATTCTGGTGAGCACCACCATGCTCATCGGTACTATCAGCGTCTGGTTCTTCGAGAGATATGACATCTCCGGGTTGGATTTTCTCTTTATATCGGCGCTTATGGGCGGCTTCGCCATGGCCGTATACGTGCCCCTGCTTCTCTACATGAACCTGACCTATCTGCCCAAGTCGTCTCGGCCCGGCTGGGTCAACATTTTCTTCATGGTCATTGCATCCGCAATGTACATCGGCTTTGCCGGTTACACGATCTACGTTAAAGTCGCGGAGATGCTCGCAAGCTCATACTCATAGAAGGGGCGCGACGGCAGGCCTACTTCAATCCGAGGACATCCTGCATATCGTAGAGCCCCGGTTTCGCCTGCGCCGCCCAGCGTACCGCGAGGAGGGCGCCGCGGGCGAAATTGTCGCGGTTGTGCGCACGGTGCGTCAGTTCTAGCCGCTCGCCTTGGCCGACAAAACTGACGGTATGCTCGCCCACCACATCGCCGCCACGAAGTGTATGCATTCCGATTTCGGCGCGCGGCCGTTCGCCCACTAGGCCCTCGCGCCCGTGCGCGACATTCTTGTCATAGTCAAGGCCGCGCGCTTCCGCCGCGCGTTCCGCCAGGCGAACTGCCGTGCCGCTCGGCGCGTCCTTCTTCAGATTGTGGTGGATCTCCGTGATCTCGATGTTGTAGTCGAGGCCCAATATTGAGGCCACTTCGCTTGTTAGCTTGAACAACAGATTCACGCCAACGCTCATGTTCGGAGCGAACACGATGGGCGCTGGGCCGGCCAACTCCGCGAGTTCGGCCTGCTGTTCCGCCGAGAGCCCGGTCGTGCCAACGACGGATGGCCTGCCCGCTTCGGCAGCCGCGCGGACGTTGCCGATACACGCGTGAGCCAGCGTGAAATCGATCAGCGCATCGCATCCGGCTATGGCCTCGGCGGCGTTCGCCGCCAACGCGATCACGCGCGTCCCCCCAGAATCGCCCCCTATCGTCAAATTCGTGCCCGCGGACCCGGGCAAATCGAACGCGCCGCCAATCTCCAAATCGTCCGCCGCCTCCGCCAATTCCAGGATGCGCAGGCCCATCCGGCCTTGCGCGCCAGCCATGCAGATTTTCATTGTTACGCTCCAATGCGAGTTACAGATGCGAGGCGAAATGTATGTCCGCGCCCATGCTGTAAGCGATTTCAAAGCCGCCAACGGATAGTATCACGCCAAAGTCCGATTTCATTGAACTCTTCGCTCGGAAAGATGAATCCCATGCCAAGGCGCGAAGACGCAGGAAATCGGAACCACGGCATGGCGGGAAGGATGCTATACTCTTTGAAACTGAGGAATCCAGGTTAAGAGCGGGCAATACTCCAGGCGTGTCCCGAAACGCGGGGATTCTTGGGGCTAACAGAATCAGGTGCAAGGCTTTACAATGATCGGGGTCTGTGTTAATCTCTAACCGAATCGAGGCAGTGGATGGCCATGGCTAAACGACTTCTTTCAATCGTCCTACTCGCAGGGCTCGTCCTCAGTTGCGAGACCACCGAGGATCAGGCATACGTCAAGGACGGCGTCAATTACGCCTCGACCGGCGGCGTCTTTCGGGGCCGTTGGTGGAGCTACTACGAACGCGGCTCGAACCTGCTTTCGGGTGAGTTCTACGAAGCTGCCGAGGCCGACCTGCGCAAGGCCCTCGCCGGCAGAGACGAAGACCGTTGGCAGATGCGCATCTACGGGCTTCACTTCACTGAGTATTTCCCCAATCGTGAGTTGGGGATTACCCTCTTTCAAAAAGGCGAGCTTGAGGAAGCGGAGGCCCTGCTTGAAAAGTCGTTGAGCCAGGTCGATACGGTTCGCGCCCACTACTACATCGATCAGATCAAGAAGGCCCAGCTCGCGCAGGGATCCCTCTCGGACACCACGGCGCCCGTGCTGAATACGTCGCTCGATGACGTCTATCTGGTCGCCACGCTCGACGTGGATCTGAATATTGGCGCGGAGGACGACCTGGGCGTGGAATCGATGACCGTCAACGGCGGAACGCTCTATCAGCGTGGCAGCGCCGAGGAAATCAGTTACGACCAGACGCTCACCTTGAACCAAGAAGGCATGCAGACGATCGAGATCGAGGCTGTCGACCTCTCCGAAAAGGTCACGACAAAGACAGTGGAAATCGTGCGCGACCTCATAGGGCCTTCGGTTGGGATTCGCGAGCCCGAGGATGCGCTTGTCACGGATGCGCCGAGTGTTGACCTGATTGGCGCGGCCCGGGACGAGTATAACGTTACGGCCATTCGGCTGGGCGACACGATTATCGCGGAGACAGCCGGCGAGCAGCGGCTGCCCTTCAGTTCGACGATGCCCCTGCAGGATGGCGCCAACAATTTCACGGTGGTCGCCCGCGACGCGGCCGGCAACGAAACACATACGACGGTAAATGTGTTTAAGGGCGACGCCAACAGCCTCAGAGCGAAGCTCTGGCAGATCGGGGAAAAGGATCCCCGGCTGTTGCGCGTCGCGTCGGCTTCGCCGAATCTCCTCGCGCTCGTTCTGCAAACTCTGGAAGCGCAAGAGGAAGAAGGCCCCACCATCACGTTGCGCTCGCCCAGTTCCGAACGGCCTTGGCGTAACGAGCGCGCCATTCGTATTGTCGGTCAAGTGACGACGGGCGGCGAAGTCGCCAATCTCGTTATTAACGGCGAAGTAGTCGAACAATTTGAAGCAGCGCCCAAGGTCGGCTTCAACCAACGCATCGTTCTCGATCCCGAGTTGGTTTCCGGCGGCAGCGCGACGTTTGAAGTGGCTGTGGTCGCTACCGACGATGGCGGAAAGCAAGCCAGCGAAGAAGTCAGTGTCGTCATCCAACCGATCGAGATTGATGAAGCTACGTCGAAAATGTCTGTGGCGGTTCTAGCGTTTCAAGGCAGCGAAGATTCTTCAATCAACGATGGGATGCGAACGTTCACGGAATCGGAGCTGACGAAAGCCAAACGCTTTACTATCGTCGAGCGCCAGATGCTTGAGAGCATCCTGACCGAACAGCAGCTCTCTGACGCGCTTGGCGATCCAGACGCGGCGCTTCAATTGGGAAATGTAATCCCCGCCTCTGTGTTCTTGGTTGCCAAGATTGTTCAGCGCGGCGCCGAAGCCGAAGTGGTGATGCGGGTTATCAACACGGAAACAACCGAAATCTGGACCACCCTCGATACGCGCGTGGCCGACGTGAATAGCCTCGATTCTCTGGCGGAGGGCTGCAATGGATTGGCCCAGCAGATGCTCCAGTTCTTTCCGCGCATCAGCGGCGAAATCGTTCAAGCCAAAGGCAGCAAGGCGGTTGTGAACTGGATCGAGGCCGATGGTATTCGGGTGGGCATGCGGGCACTTCTCGTTGAACAAGAGGAGCCGTGGGTAGACGAAGACACAGGTGAGATTTTGGCGAAAGGGGAGACGACTATCGTGGGCAAGATCGAGATCATCAAGGTGTCTTCCGATAAAAACAGTATGGCCGAGGCAGTCAAGAACGAAGACGGAGAGAGCCCGGAAATTGAAAATGGGATGGCGATTCTTACGATGTAGCTTCTTCTCGTTATTGCTGATCTGCGCCAGCGCGGCATGGGGACAGGATGTCGTTAACTCCTCGCCGGCTCCGGTGGGCAGTGGCGCGAGGGCTTTGGGGATGGGCGGGGCATTCGTCGCCGTCGCGGACGATGCGACCGCGGCGTCGTGGAACCCCGGCGGCCTCACCCAACTGGAAGATCCCGAGTTTTCGCTCGTTTATAGCTGGAAGCTCTTCGAGGAGGACTTCTCGCGCACCAACCACATACGGCCTTTCGACAGCCCCATGGATGTCGATTTCGACGACCTGAACTATGTCAGTTTGGCCTATCCAATCCCCTGGACTCTCGGTGGCCGGAACTTGGTCGTAAGCCTCAACTACCAGCGGAAACTGGATTTTGACAGAGCCCTCGATTTTCGCGCCACGGATATTATCCCCGGACTGTTTACGACACAGGGCAGCTTCGATATCAAATACCGCGCCGAGGGCGGCTTGGGAAGCCTTTCGCCCGCGCTCGGATTCGAGGTTAGTGAGAAGCTGTCGCTCGGGATCGCGATGAACCTCTGGGACAGCGACATCCTGTCCAACAACCACTGGAAGACACGCAACGACTATAAATCCCGCTTCGGGCTTGTCGGCGGATCGCCCATCGTCGGTTCTGGCGAGATTAACGAGACGTTTTCGGACTACGAAGCGACAAACTATACACTGGGCCTCCTCTACATACCCGCCAAGCGGCTCACCGTTGGCGCGGTCTACCACACCAAATACACGGCCAAAGTGAAAACCAGGAAGACGAGCATTTCCCATTACCCCATTCCCTCCGTGTCCACTCGCACGACCCACACGGAAACCGAATGGCCCGAAGCCGTCGCCCTCGGTGTGGCGTACCGATTCCCCAACGATAAGCTCACCGTGTCGGCCGACGTCACCTGGCGGCCTTGGGATGACTACATCAAACGGGAGGAACGTGCACCCTCGAACATTGCCTGGCGGCGCACTTCCCCGATCACCGGTCTTCCCAAGAAACTCAGCCCGCACGACTCCACCTACACCGTCCGCCTGGGCGCCGAATACGTCTTCGTCAAAGACAACGCGTCGAAGCAGGATTACTTGCCCAGCCTTCGCGCCGGTGCCTTCTACGATCCCGAACCGGCCAGCGGGCGCAAGCACGGGTTCTTCGGCGTGACTAAAGGAGACGGCGACCCCGACGATTACTACGGCTTCGCGCTGGGCGCGGGCGTACTCATCAAGAACCGCGTCAACATCGACGCCGCCTACCAATACCGCTGGGGCCGCGACGTAAAGGCGGACACCTTCGCCGGCAGTGTGCCCTTCGAAAACGGCTTCTCGGAGGACGTCGACCAGCATCAGTTCTACCTATCGACCGTCATCTATTTCTAGCTGCCGCTGCTTCTTCTCTCCCTTTTGGCGAGCGGCATTTCGAGAGCGTGGGATCCCGTTCCCGGATCTGCGATAATACCCGCTGTTTCGCCCTTCTCGATGCCTCATGCCGCCGGCGCGAGCGTGAATCTCGGGCTTTCCCCGCATCTCTTCATGGATTCTTGCGCATGTTCTACGGCTGGAAAATAGTTGGCGTCGCCTTCATCTGCCACTTCACATCGGTGGGATTTGTCTTCTATTCCTACGGCATCTTCCTGCCCTATCTCGTCGAGAATCTGAATGGAAACCGTTTTCTCGCCTCCATGGGCCTCGCCACCATGAACATCTCCACGGGCCTCTTCGCTCCTTTCCTCGGGCGCATAATCGATCACCGCAAGACACGGAACATCATGGCCGCTGGGATCATAGCCCTTGCTCTGGGCTTCCTAATGGCTTCGCAGGTGACGACATTCGGGCAACTCTATCTCCTGCTGACGACCTTCATAGGGCTCGGGGCCGCGGCCATTGGCGCCCTTCCCTGTACAACGCTAGTCGCCAACTGGTTTGTGCGAAAACGTGGCATGGCCCTCGGCATCTCGACCATGGGCGTGTCGTTGTCCGGACTGGTCATGTTGCCCGTATCCGCGCGCCTGATCGACGCGCTCGGCTGGCGCGCTACCTTCGTGGTGTACGGACTCCTTACCGTAGCTATCATTCTTCCCTTGGTGTGGATGTTTGTCGTCAAGCGCCCAGAAGACATGGGTCTAACGCCCGACGGAATGCCTCTCGGCGGAGAGTTGGCCGACGCCGTCGAACCCGTCATCCCCGTCGCGCCCGGCGACCAGCTTTTCGACCATCCGGGCCACTTGGAATGGTCCACCGTTTCGGCCCTGCGCGACCGCAATTTCTGGGTGATTACATCAACAATCGGTCTATGCATATGCTGTATGGGCGCGATTATGACCCATCTTGTACAGCATGTTATCGACATGGGTTTCTCGCCCGTCACCCAAGCGCCTTATGTTGCCGCAACAGCCGCGGGCGTCGGTGCCGTGGGAAAGCTCCTGTTCGGCTGGGTTACGGATCACATCGATACGCGCGTAGCGTCGTGGCTGGCCATCGGCTTTCTAATTGTTGGCACGACCCTCATCATGTTCGCCGAGACATTCCCCGAACTTCTGGCCGCGGCAGTGGTATACGGGTTCGGGATGGGTGGCATCGTGCCGCTGTACGCATCGCTGGTTGGAGACTCCTACGGCCGCGCGAATTTTGGGCGGATCATGGGACTCATGAGCGTTTCCATGTTGCCCATTCAAAGCGGAGGACTCCCCTTCGCCGGCTGGGTGCGCGATCAGACGCATAGCTACGACGGCGCCTACAAGGTCTTCGTCATTGTGTTCGTCATTGCGGCTTGCCTCCTGTTCGCGCTCAAGACCAATGGCTCGAACGGACCCGCTGCGCCGCCGGTGGATTGAGAGCCTGCCGCGGCCACGTCACAACCTAGCCCGGATACCTCACCGGTTTCCGTAGCGAGGCGGTGGAGAAGGTTGCTATGTCGAGACTTGTTCGAAGCCTTTCGGACGACAGCGTGGCGGGTCACGTCGAGGCCGAAAGGCGAGAAAAGTCTCGTCAGAGTGGGCCTTATTCGCCGTCGCAGTAGAAAAGTGGTGGGATATCCGGGCTAGTGGACCGATTCGGCCTGATGGGACATTATTTTCTCGTTTGCATGTGAGCTACGAATCGCTTTCTAATGTTGAGTCCTCCGGTCGAAGAGATCCTTCAGATCGTTAGGATGACAGAAAGCGCACGCTTTGCCTTGCTTTCAAAAGCTGCGCAATCGCGAGCCGATACACTGCTATGAAGGTGCCAGCCGCCTGAGATGCCCGAGTCAGAGTCGCTCCCTGTCGGGCGATTTTTGTATGCTCCACCGGTTTATAGAACGCAGCGCTGGCTGAGTAGAAATCCGATGGACTTTAGACGAGAATGGTTTCCGGCTGTCTTCATTGCCGGCACGTTGGCGTTGGCGACCGGCCTGCTGCTGTTGCTTCACCTGCTGTGTCAACGAGACGTTGTGCTGCATAACCGAGCCTTCTTGGGCCTCGATTACGACGCCTTCTACAAGGCCTCCGCATCGCTCGTTGAAGGCGGCAGCCCTTACGACAGCCCGCGTTACGTTACGCCGCCGTTGCCCGCGCTGATCAACGCGCCGCTCACGTCGCTCCCGTTCAAGACGGCCGCAATTCTCGTATCCGCGGGCGTGTTGTTCGCTACTATCGTGGGTGTTGCATTGGCCGCGCGTTCGCTACGCCCGGATTCTGGCGGCGAGTTTCTAGCCGTGGCGGGCTCCCTCCTAATAACGATCTTCTTGAGCTACCCCGTGTACTTTCTCTTCGACCGCGGCAATATTGATGGATTCATCCTATGCCTCATGTGCGGGTCGCTGGCGGCGGGCGCAAGCGGGAAACGCGCCGCATTTCTCCCCTGCGCCGCCGGTCTTCTCCTCGCCTGCGCCGTTTCATCCAAGATTTATCCTGTCCTCTTGGCGATCCCATTCACCCTATATAAGCGCTGGGCCGCGCTGGCGTGGGCCGCCGCATTTCAGATCGCATTCATACTGATCCGCCCCTCCTACTGGATGGATTTCTACCGCGGAGCCTTCGTATGGAGAGTCAACTTCTACACCCATGAGGAAAACGGGAGCATCGTAAGCGCCGTGCGCTGGTCCGGCCAGCTCGCTGAATTTCTGTTGTCCAAAGCGGGCGCCCCCCTTCGGTTTTCCGAGTCGCTTGACGTGGCGGCCTACGCGCTCTACGCCTTCTTGCTCGGAATGATGGCGGTAACCGATTTCAAACGGAAACGGATGGCAGACAAACAGGAGTTCTACGCCTGCGCTCTCTTCTACCTTCCCTTCATGGCCGCAATCCCGAAAGTCTCATACCACTACGAGCTCGTTCTTTTGCTGGCTCTCATTCCCAGCGTCTGCTATCTCTGGCCGCGCTCCAACGACTGCTGGACTACCGCCGCGCTCATGCTGATTACGCTCGGGATAGCCGTTAGCCAGATGCAGGCCACCGCCCTAGAAAAACTGACCGGAAACGGCGCCTTCTACAGCATCCCCGGCTTCGGGCTCTTGCTTTCCATGGTAGGGTGCGCCACCTACAGGTTGCGCGGCTACTGGCTCGAGTCCAAGAGCCAGCTCAGACACCTGGTGTATTGATTCATGCTGTTTCCATCTTATCCGTCATGCTGAGGGAAGCGAAGTAACTGGGTGATGCGTGCTAGAGGTCTTTGTCGATCCGTCTGACCGCAAACTCGACAGGATCCCCTCGTGACGATCCAGATTCGGGGTCTTCAATCGTGTAACCCGACCCCTCGACCATGCCTCGCCCGTAATCTTTCCACGGCCAATCCGATCCGAGCGGCTCGGCAGCCCGTTGCCAACAAGATTGGCGCCCCGACGAGCGCGATGCCGACGACGATAACTATCGCGTATCCCTTCGCACGGTGGATGCCGCAACCTCTTCTTTATGAGTTCATACCCCGTCCAGCTCCTCCTTGCGCTTGCTCGCGGAAATTCGACATCGATCCAATACTGCAAGAGCCTACAACTGCCGCGCAAAAAAATTCGATTGAGGAATGGGAACCCGAATGAGCAACGCCGTTCTGCAGGCAAATCATGAAAGAAACCAGAGAGTTGAATAGACTATCGTCTCGGCGGTTCCGTGAATTGGGAAGCGAAGTGCGCTATCCTAGTCGGGAACAAACGCCATTACGCAGGGCCCTATCGTGACTTCTCGAATACCGAAAGTTCTGACCATCGCCGGAAGCGACAGCGGAGGCGGCGCGGGAATCCAGGCCGACCTGAAAACTTTCGCGGCCATGGGCGTCTACGGCGCGACAGCCATCACGGCCGTTACGGCGCAAAACACTCAAGGCGTTCGGAGCGCGGCTCCTATGCCAGCGCGCACCGTCGTCGATCAGATCGACGCCGTTCTCGAAGACATAGGCGCGGACTCCGTTAAAACGGGAATGCTATGCGACGCGGAAATCGTGCGCACCGTTGCGTCCGCGCTCGATCGCCATTCCGCGGGCAATCTCGTCGTCGATCCCGTCATGCTCTCCAGTTCGGGCCATCGGCTGTTGGACGTCGAGGGAGTGGAGGCGCTTCTCAAGGAATTGCTCCCACTTGCGCGAATTGTAACGCCGAACTTGCCCGAAGCCGAAGTGATGTCGGGTGTATCCATACAATCGAAAAGCGACATGGAGTCTGCGGCCCACGCCATCCACAAGTTAGGCTCCGATTACGTTCTCATTACAGGCGGTCATGCTGATTCTCCGGAGTCGGTCGATTACTTGTACGACGGCAAGAGCTGGACGCCGTATACTGGCCCACGCGTCGAAACCCTTAACACGCACGGCACCGGTTGCACCTGTTCGGCCGCCATCGCCGCGGCCCTCGCGCAAGGGGCCACCATCTCCGAAGCAATTGCCGCCGCGAAAGAGTTCATGCGTGGCGCGTTGGAAAACTCGCTCGACATTGGCTCCAGCCCCGGCCCTCTCGACCATGGGTGGAAGTCGAGGCTCGCCCCATAGCGCGCCGAGTCGATGGCAAGATCGTTACCGGAAGGAACTCCATGAACCCCTTAGAAGAGCTGGTTCGCGACGAAGAGGAGCGTCAACACGAATTTCCCGTGGCCGCCAAATCCATCTACATGGCCCACGCGGGCGTATCGGTGCTCCCGCGTTCGGCGGTCGAGCCTATGCGGCGCTATCTGGACGATTCGCTTGTCGGCGACCAGGAAACGGCGTGGGTCGTCGAGCAAGTTGCCATCGCGCGCGCCAGATCCGCGAAACTCCTCGGCGCGCGCAGCGACGAAGTCGCGTTGCTCGGCCCTACCTCGACGGGTATCAGCCTGGTCGCCAGCGGCATCCCATGGGAACCGGGCGACGAGGTCGTCTTCTACCAGGACGACTACCCGGCCAATGTGTACGCCTGGACGCGCCTCGAACGGATCGGCGTCAGGCCCGTCGCACTCGCGCCTAAAGTTCCCGGCAAGATTACGTGGGAACTGGTCGAGGCTGCCCTGACTGAAAATACCCGCCTAGTGGCCCTGGCGTCCTGCAACTTCCTCAGCGGCCACCGCATCGACCTTGACACGATCGGGCGCAATCTACAAGCGCGGGATATCCTCTTCTGCGTGGACGGCATCCAGACCCTCGGCGCATTCCGAACGACGGTCGAGCATATCGATTTCCTCTGCGCCGATTCTCATAAGTGGATGCTTGGTCCCGCGGCGGCCGGAGTCTTCTTCGTCAAGAAGAGCCGCCACGCTCTCCTCGATCCGATGCTGCTCGGCGCTTGGAACGTCGTGTCGCCCGAATTCGTCGCCCAGCCAGAAATTCGTTACTACGCCGGGGGCCGGCGCTACGAGCCGGGCATCCTGAATTTCGCCGGCATCGTGGGTATGGCGGGCGCAATGGAACTTCTGTTGAGGATGGGCGTCGAGAACATATCGAGAAGGCTGCTCGAATTGCGCCGCTCCCTGCTCGAAGGACTGCGCCCCCTCGGATTCCAACTTTATACGGAAGCCGACGACCTGGGGCCGGATACTTCGGACGCCAGCCGGTCCGCCATCGTCACCGTCCGCCACACCGATCGCGACATGGACAGCCTCTTTGGGCGCCTTTCCGAAGCAGGCGTCGCCGCATCCCTGCGGCGTAACCGCGCAAACCGGGCCTTCATCCGTTTCTCGCCCCACTTCTACAATACGCAAAACGAAATCGACCGAGTGGTGGAACTCCTCAAGTAACGCGGCGCGAGCTTCGTTTCAACTCCATATTCTCTTCCGATATGGGAATGCTCCGTTCGCATTCGATTCGAACCGAGTGTCAGGATCGGTTATTCTGGCTTCATTGCCACATGCGGATGTTCTTCGGTATCGATTCAAACCGAACGAGGGTTCGTCAATACTTCACGCTCTGTCGTCTGCGAGACGCAACGCGACGGCTAATCCTTTACCGCGAATTCTTAGAACAAAGCGAAGATGATCGAGAAGAGTGTCGTGGGGAACACAATGGACAGTAGGAAAGGATGATCGACATGAAAATAAGCGCCTTTATCGCACTTGGAGTTTTCGCGATGTTTTCGTCGATGGCAGCCGCTCAGGATGCCAAGCAGATTCTGGATGTTTCGGGCCTCCAAGGAGGGCTGGTTGTCGTGATCGGCTGCGACAGCCCGGCGTTGCTCGCGAAGTTGCGGGCAAACGATTCCTACCTGGTCCACGGCCTGGACCGCGACCCGGCAAAGGTCGCTGCCGCGCGCAAGCACCTTAGGGCTGAGAAGCTGTACGGCTCTGTCACCGCGGCCCGATGGGATGGAACGCAACTGCCGTACGTGGACGGCCTCGTTAACCTGATCGTCGTGACTACCGATTCCCAGGTTCCGATTAGCGAAATGACCAGGGCTCTCGCCCCCAGGGGCGTCATCGCGAACGTTGGCAAGTCAACGGTTGAGATCACGCGCAAGGACTGGCCGGGGGAACTGGATGAGTGGTCCCACTTTCTCTATGACGCCACCAACAACGCCGTATCCAACGACACCACGGTCGATCCGCCGAAGGGACTGCGTTGGACTGTTGGGCCCAAATACGCCAGGAGCCACGAGCACTTCGCCAGTCTAAGCGCGATGGTCACGGCCGGTGGACGGGTCTTCTACATCATCGACGAGGGCCCTATCGGCTCGGTTCTCTTGCCGCCGAAATGGAGCTTGGTGGCCAGGGACGCCTTCAGCGGGGTGTTGCTATGGAAGGTCCCCGTAACGAACTGGGAATCCCATCTTAGGACCTTTCGAAGCGGGCCGCCGGAGATCGGGCGGCGCATCGTGGCGTCGGCCGACCGGCTTTACGTGGCCCTCGATTACGGTGATCCCGTTACCGTTCTGGACGCTGCAACGGGAGAACACCTCTTGACGTTTGCCGGCACCGAAGGCGCGCGCGAGCTGGTGTTGACGGGCGGTACCCTCTATGTGCTGGCGGACGATATGACCGCGGACCGGCATGAGGAGCGTAGGAATTGGATTGATCGGACCGCTTCGCAGTTGGGTACGCCGGCGCTCGAGTTCTGGTATCAGTTCCCGCACGTACCGATCGACATGTATGGCGTCCAGCGGGTCGTCGCCGTGAAAGCTGGAAGCGGCGAGCGGCTCTGGGCACGAGGATTCGAGGCTTCCGGGGAGATTCTGCCCGGGACCTTTGCGGTCGACGACGGCAGGCTCTGCCTTCAGACCCTCTCCGATATGCTCTGTCTCGACGGCGCTAACGGCGAGGAGTTGTGGCGCAGTAGCCGGCCCGTCGCAACGAGCCGCTTCTCCTGGTCCTCGCCCACGCTGGTCATCCAGGACGGCGTTGTGCTGAGTGCCGACTGCGGGGTCCAAAACAATGCCCGCGAATCGTTACCGGCTGAAGGCAGCGAATGGATCGTCACCGGTGGGGACGGGGAGAAGAAGGCGAAGGGGGAGATTGTGGCGTTCTCTCTTGCTGACGGGAAGGAGCTTTGGCGCGCTCCCTCCTTCGAAAACTATAACGTGCAGACCGATGTTTTCGTGATCGAAGGCGTCGTGTGGGTCGGCAACATGCGCCACCGAGGCGACCCCGGCTTCACTCACGGACGCGACATTAGAACGGGCGAGATTACTGCTACGATCACCAGCGAGAGGGAAACGCCTAAGATGGGCCATCATCGTTGCTACCGGAACAAGGCAACGGTTCGATGGCTGCTGCAGGGCCGCACCTGGCTTGAGTTCCTCGATCCAAAGAGCGGCGACTTCAGTTGGTATCCGTGGGTGCGAGGAGAGTGCCAGTACGGCATCATGCCGGCCAACGGCCTCATCTATGTGCCGCAACACTCCTGCGTATGCAATCCCTTGGAACTGCTTGCGAGCTTCAATGTCCTCTCGCCGCAGTCCTCCGCCGGTGAAGACCCGGTGCAGCTGCTCGAGGGTCCAGCCTACGCTGAAACCCAAAATCTCCCGTCCGGCTCTCCAGAGACCGGATGGCCAACCTACCGCCGGGACGCCGGCCGAAGCGGGTACCAGGACTTGCCGGCGCCGGGAAAACCGGAAATCGCCTGGGCTAAGAAGCTTTTGGCGCCGATCACGGCTCCGGTTGCCGCAAATGGCATGGTTCTCGTCGCCGAGACGGACCGTCACACCGTGAACGCGCTCTCAACAGTGGACGGTGAACCGGTCTGGACCTTTGTCGCCGACGGCCGGATCGATTCGCCGCCGACGCTGCACAACGACTTGTGTTTGTTCGGAACGCGAAACGGGTTTGTCTATTGTCTTCGAGCGTCCGACGGCGCGCTGGTCTGGCGATTCCGCGCCGCGCAGCGGGATCGCCGTCTGTTCTCCTACGAGCAACTCGAGTCGGTGTGGCCGGTGCACGGGTCGGTGCTGGTCGACGAGACGCTCTCCGATGGCGTGGCCACAGTGTACTTCGCGGCCGGCCGGTCTTCGCGCATCGATGGTGGGATCCGTCTGTACGCGCTGGAGGCAAGAACGGGCGCGGTCCTTCGCACGGCAGATGTCAACATGAGCGACGAGGCGCAGGGCGGGGGGACCATCAACGCGCAATCGCTGCCGGACATCCTCTCGTTCCAGAAGGGGGCCATCTGGATGCGTCATTTGGGTGTGGATAAGGATTTGGCGCCGGTCGAAAAGGTGCCCCATCTGTTTGCCCCGCGCGGGTTCTTAGACGACACGTGGTGGCACCGGACCTACTCGCTCTACGACACGGCTATGGGATGGGGGTACCAAAATTTTCCTATCGTTAGCAACATGTCCCCTGCCGGACGGCTGCTGGCTTATAGCGATAAGGAGTTCTATGGCTATGGCCGCCTGGGCTACCGCATCAGCTCTATCGGCCATCCGGAGGTCGGACACGTTGGCGCGGATGCCGAGAACTTACTGTTCTCAGAGGAACTGGCGCCCAGGCCTGCCGAGGGAACGTGGGCTAACTGGACCCCAGCGCGGATGAAGGGTTTGAAGCGTTTCCCCTGGTCGCGCGAGATCCGGTGGGCCAGGGAGCTGCCCTTCGTGCCCAGGTCGATCGTGCTTTCCCGCGACGCTCTATTGGTCGCCGGAGGAGAATCGTTGGCCGAGATCGCCGAGAGTCGTGGGCCGGGCACTTTCTGGGTCGCCTCACGCGAAGACGGCTCGAAAGAAGCCGCATGCGCCCTTCCCGCCCCACCCGTGCTGGACGGTATGGCCCTGACCGGCGCGGGCGTCTTCATCTCCACATTAGACGGGACCGTAGCCTGTCTGGCAGACGAAGAATGACGAGTGAATCGAATCAATCACAACAATGCCAGCATGAACATGTCGTCAATACAGTTTGTGACGTTCGTCGTTACGTTGTCTCTCGGCACACCTTTGTAGGCAGTTAACCTGCCCCCGGAATTGCCGCTCTGGGAGAGGCCGCCGAACGAAAGGACTACAAAAACAGATCCCCGGAGGAGGAAAAGATGAAGATTAAAGACGTCATCTGTGATGTGTACACGTGGGAGAGGCCCACACCCAAGGTCGTGTCTCCTGAGTACCCATATCCCATCGGGAAGGCGCCCCTCGACATACTGAGGATTATTGCCGACGATGGAACGGAGGGGCTGTTCTTTCGCACCGATGTGAATCTCAGTGAATCGAACGTTGCCGATATCAAGCGGCTGCTGATCGGCAGGGATCCCCTTGACAGGGAATGGAGTTGGCAAAGGCTTTGGGGTCTGGCCCGAAGAAAGATACGCCGTGACGGTTACATGAAGGTCTTGGCCGCTGTGGATATGGCACTCTGGGATCTGGCCGGAAAGGCGTTTGGCGTACCCGTTTACAAGCTTATGGGCGCCTATCGTGACAAGATTAAGGTGTACGCCAGTTCGAGTACTGGCGATATTCAGGCATGTCAAGAGCAGGTTGTCGCCTGCAAGCAACACGGCGTGACGGCCTATAAGATTCATCCCGGCCCGAAGAATGCAAATGAGACGATCGAGCTTTGCCGCGCAGTAAGGGAAGCGGCCGATCCGGATATGCTGCTGATGCTGGACAATGCCGGCAGCAGGATTCTTACCCGCGAAGATGCATTGCGGGTGGGCAGGGCAATAGAGGAACTTGACTACTACTGGTATGAGGAACCGATTCCGGACTATGACATCGAAGGCTTGATCATGCTGCGCGAAAAGCTTGACATCCCAATCTGTGCGGCCGAGAACGTGCTGACGGGAATGTTCGACGTTCCTCAATACATACTGCGCCGGGCAGTGGACATCGTCCGTAGCGATACTCGGCTCTTTGGCGGCATTACCCCCTGCAAGAGAGTCGCCGACCTATGTGGAGTCTTTGGCATGCAGTGCGAGATACACGCTGCGACACCCATGTGCGATTTGGCGAATCTGCACGTCGAGTGCGCGATAAGGAACTGTGAATTTCACGAAATATTCTGGCCCTTGAGCAATAAACCTTCAACAACAACGAACCTTCCCCTCGAAGAACGCCCCTACCGCCTCGACAATGAAGGTTATCTTCACATTCCACAAAAGCCCGGACTGGGCTACGACATCGACTGGGACGTACTGGGAGAACCGGTTGGGACGCTCTAGCCTATCTCCGCTCCGGGGCGAAGCCATGGCGCTCAGTGTTTTCGGTCACGACGCGGGCATCGATGAAGTGGAGTAGATATCCGGGGTCTCCCGCTTTGGTGCCCCCGCCGCTCATGGCGAATCCTCCGAAGGGCTGGCGGCCGACGAGGGTCCCGGTTGTTCCGCGGTTCAGGTAGAGATTCCCGACGCGGAACTGTCGGCGCGCGGCTTCGAGATGGCTCGGCAGCCGCGACATGACTCCTCCAGTTAGGGCGAAATCCGTCGATCCCGCCGCCGCGAGGGCTTCTTTGAAGGTGTTCACGGGGTGGATGGCGAGAATGGATCCGAACAGTTCGTCTTGCATGAGGGAATGGCCGATCTCCTCGACACGGTAGATGGCGGGAGGCACGTAGTGTGCGCTGGGCAAGCGCCCAGATCGTGAGGGTTGAAGTCCCTCTGGCGCCCGGATGATGGGCGCTATATCCAAAGGCGGGGTCTAGTCCCGGCGCGTCAGTCACGGACGCGACCTCGTGTGCCCACCTTACGCTCCGACAAGACTCTTCTCGCCTTTCGACCCTGACGTGGCCCGCCACGTTGTCGTCCGCAGGCTTTGCCTTAACATGCCTGCTTCGAACAACTCGCGTCATAGCAAGATTCGCCACCGTCTCGTTACGAAAACCGGCGAGACATTCGGGCTAGAATCTTGACAATTTCCGCGGCGCTGAACTACAATCTTGCGTCCGTGGGCGGCGTAGCCAAATTGGTAAGGCAGCGGCTTGCAAAGCCGTGTATTCCCGGTTCGAGTCCGGGCGCCGCCTCCAGTGTTCTTTTTTCCCTTTTCCGATGCGCGACCGCGCACAGTCCGGTCTGCACAGTTGCGCGCCACATATGCGCTATCCTTGGGCGAGTGGTGGAATGGCATACACGACGGACTTAAAATCCGTTGCCCGCAAGGGCTTGTGGGTTCAAGTCCCACCTCGCCTACCATTGAAAACAAAGGCTACCGTAAGTTGACGCGGTAGCCTCTTTTCTTTTCCTCCTTCTCTCTAGTTTTCCGGCGAGGACTTCGGTTTTTGACCGATGAAAGGAGGCTCCATGTACCGTCAGAAGAAGTCATCGAAGCGACGTGAGAAGGTGAAGGAGGCCTGCAACGCGATCGACAAGCACCTCACCGAACTCGCTGACCAGATAGGCCAGGGCAAATCAGAGGCCCTGGTCCGCTATCTGGAATTCACCGCCCAGTTTCACCACTACTCATTCAGAAACATCCTGCTGGCCCTGTCCCAACGGCTCGATCTGACCCGCCTGGCCGGTCTGAAGCAGTGGAACAAGCTCGGCTGCCATGTTCGGACCGGCGAGAAGGGCATCATGATACTGGCCCCAATAACGGTCCGGAAACGAGATGCCAAGGACTCTGAAGAGGAGTCCGGGGCACCCATTGTCACCCTGTTCAGACCGGCATACGTGTTTGACGTGTCTGAGCCTCTATCGCGCCAAGATGTGCGAACGCGACTGGGACAACGCCTGCGCCAACTTGTGCTCGGATAATCCTTTTCCGTCCAGAAGCTTACCCTTCACGGTCATCCGTCGGCGCTGGTTATCTTTAGGGAGAATGCGGCTGTTGCCCAGCTTCTATCTCAATACCTGATTCCCCGTCATTAGATATTCGATTGCCCAGTCTCGTTCACGGTTTACGGACGCGGACAATGCCAATACCAGTACGTGCCACGGATGCAGAATTGACTCTATGCTTCCTCCCTGTACTTCTCAGGAGCAAAATGGAGTATCATCCGGGAGAATCAGCGGGAGATTAATCAGCCGAGATTTTCCGCCCGAGAGCGAAGAAAGATCCAACTAACAGGACGTTTGGAGTTGGGCTGAATCAATTGACCATACGCGGACAATTGCGGGAGGAAGAGCGATGGAGAAACGATTTTTTTGTGTTCTGTGTTGGGCCACCGCTGCGGTCTTCGCGAATAACACAGCCTATGCAGGTCCGAATGACAATTGGTTGCCACGCGCCAATCCCGAAGAAGTGGGGATGTCATCCAAACGGCTTGAGCGCTTGAACGAGATGGTGCAGCGTCACATCGACGACGAACTCCTCGCGGGTGCCGTCACACTGGTGGCCCGCAATGGCAAGGTCATTCATTTTGAGGCCCACGGCGACAACTGGCGCGAAGAGAACCAGCCAATGACGACCGACGCCATTTTCGTCATAATGTCCATGACCAAGCCGATTGTCTCGGTGGCCCTCATGATGCTCTACGAAGAAGGACTCTTCCTGCTCGACGACCCCATCTCGAAGTGGTTGCCTGAGTTCGCCGACAAGAAAGTTCTCGTCGAGGGCAAGCACGGTTTCGAGCGGGTGCGGGCCGAAAGACCCATAACGATCCGCCACGTACTCACCCATACTGCCGGTGTCGATCCGAATCGTGACCTGTTAACCAACGAGGAACGGAACCTCCTCCGCCGAGAAGAGACCCTCGCTGAAACGTACAAAAACGCGCTGCCCTCCCACTAGATTTTCAGCCCGGCGAGAATTGGCGATACGGTAGTTCAACCGATTACGTCGCCCTCCTTGTCGAGAAGATGTCGGGCATCCCTCTCGACCGATACTTAAGAGAGCGGATTCTTGAGCCCTTGGGCATGCACGATACCCACTACAACGTCCCCGAATCCAAGACTGCTCGCGTAGCCGCCGTGTACCGTCCTTCTGAGCCGGACAATAAGATCGCACTGTCCCGCGCACCCGGGTACCGTGAACCGACGCAGTACTTCCCCGGTACCTACGGTCTCTCGTCAACGACCGCGGACTACTGGCGATTTCACCAAATGATGCTGAACGGTGGGGAACTGAACGGCGTGCGGATCTTGAGCCCGAAGACTGTAGACCTCATGGTCACGAACCACACCGGCGACAAGCTCGTATACATCCGCGGTCCCGGCTACGGTTTCGGCCTTGGCTACAGCGTCCTCACCGATCCGGCAAAAGCGGCCGAGCCCCTGACCCCCGGGACCTTCAGTTGGGGCGGTGCATGGGGGACGATCTTTTGGGTCGATCCTGCCGAGGACATGATCGGTGTCTTCATGACACAGATCACCTCCTACAGACACCTCAACGTCCGTCCACTTCTCGGCGTCACGGCCACCCAGGCCATCGTCGAGAGCTACCAGGACCAGCCACCAACGGTTATGGGGTATCAGTCCCTCCGATAGAAGTTGCGCCTCGCTGGAATTCATTTGCACCGAAAATATTGAGCTTTCTGTATCCACGTCTTCTCCTTCTGGAAGTAGATTCACAGGTGTCCTGAGTAACACTACAGGTACGTTGTCCTTCTCCGCCGATGGAAGAGCATGGCTCCCACGAGGCAGCGACCAAAACCAACGCAAGGGCGATCACTTGGGCGTGTTTGGTTTTCATGGAACTTTCTTACTCCCATTCTCCATTTCAGATTGTTCGCTCTGGCCCTATGTTCTGACTCGCAAAGATGGAAGGGGCCTATGCTCGGGGTTCCTGCGTGTGTGCGCGGAATGCTCTCCAAAAAAAGTAGGGCCGGACGCTGGGGTGAGCGTCCGGCCCTGGGGAGGGAAGGAGTTGGAGTCATGTGGGGGACATGCTCCAATCCTGGGGGTCTGCGTCCTGCATCGCGCAGGTCGCAAGCGGTCAAGCGCGTCGTGTGGCCGTTGGGGAGGAGGTAGATGTCTTCCCCTCCAACGCGTGGCGTTGGATTGGACCACAGCGCGCCTGAAGACTGATTAAACTGTTTGTTGGGGGCGAGGGCCTCCGGCGCCGCCTCAGGCGGCCCGGACTTCCTGGGTCTCAAAGGTCAATCCGTCGCCCTTTACTCTTACTAACAACTGAGCGCCCTCAGAAATTCGCCCGTCCAAGATTTCCATTGCCAGCGGATCCAGTACCATTCTCTGTATTAGCCTTTTCAGGGGGCGCGCGCCATACACCGGGTCGTAGCCCCGCTCCGCCAAGAGCGTCCGCGCATCCTCCGTCAATTCAAGGGTCACGCGCTTCTCTTCCAGCCGTCTCGACAAGCGCTGCAGCTGTATATCCACAATAGCGCCAATATGTTCCCTGGCAAGCGGATGAAAAACCACGATATCGTCGATGCGATTGATGAATTCCGGCCTGAAACTGTGCCGCAACGCACTCAGAATCGCCTCTTCGTTTTCCTCATTCGTGCCACCACCGGAAAAAATTTCCGAGCCGAGGTTCGAGGTCATGATCACCACGGTATTCTTAAAATTCACGGTGCGGCCCTGGCCATCCGTCATGCGCCCGTCGTCCAGAAGCTGCAACAATACGCTTAGAACCTCGGGATGAGCTTTCTCGACCTCATCCAATAGAATAACGCTATAGGGCCGCCGCCGGATGACCTCGGTCAACTGGCCGCCTTCCTCGTAGCCCACATAGCCGGGGGGCGCTCCTATCAAACGCGCCACGGAGTGTTTTTCCATATATTCGCTCATGTCTATGCGTACCATGGCCTTTTCGTCGTCGAACAGCAGGTCGGCCAAGCTCCGGGCCAACTCCGTTTTGCCGACGCCTGTCGGCCCCAGGAATATAAATGATCCGATCGGTCTCTCGGGTTCCTTCAGTCCGGCGCGGGCCCGCCTGACGGCATCCGAAACGGCCCGCAAGCCCTGGTCCTGTCCCACGACGCGCCGGCGCAACTCGTCTTCCATATGGACGAGGCGCGTCATCTCGCCTTCCATCATCTTCTCGACGGGAACGCCGGTCCAGTTGCTGACGATCCGGGCGATGTTCTCCGCCGTGACTTCCTCGGCGATGTACTTGCCATCCTTTTGGACTTCGACCAGCTGCGCTTGGTGTCGTTCGATCTCCTTTTGCAATTCGGATTGGTGGCCGTAACGAAGCTGCGCGACCCGGTCCAGATCGCCCGAACGCTCGGCGATTTCCTCCTGGCGCTTGGTTTCTTCGATAGATTCGCTCACCTTTCGGATCTCGTCAACGACTTCTTTCTCCGCTCGCCACTGCGCTTTTTTGCCGCCGATCTCCTCGCGCAGCTCTGCCAGCTCTTTCTCGATGCCTTCGCGCATCTCTTTGGCATTCCGGCCACGTTCTTTCTTCAACGCCAGATGCTCGATCTCCAACTGTCTGATTTTTCGGTCGAGCACATCGATCTCGTACGGCATGCTGTCAATCTCGATCCGCAACCGCGACGCGGCTTCGTCCACCAAGTCGATAGCCTTATCCGGCAAGAAGCGGTCGGAGATATAGCGATTGCTCAAGACCGACGCCGAAACAAGTGCCGCGTCCTCAATGCTCACGCCATGGTGCACTTCGTATTTCTCCTTCACGCCGCGCAGAATCGCGATGGTGTCTTCGACATTCGGCTCGCCCGCGAGCACCGGCTGGAAGCGCCGTTCGAGGGCCGCGTCTTTCTCGATGTGCTTCTTGTATTCGTTCAGCGTCGTCGCGCCGATGCAGTGCAATTCGCCCCTTGCTAACGCGGGTTTGAGCATATTCGACGCGTCCATAGCGCCCTCTGCCGCGCCTGCGCCTACGATGGTGTGAAGCTCGTCGATGAACAGGACAACATCCGATTCGCCATCTTCCACTTCGCGCAAGACCGCTTTCAGCCGATCCTCGAACTCGCCGCGAAACTTCGCGCCTGCTAACAGCGCCCCGAGGTCGAGCGCTGCCACGCGCTTGTTCTTCAGCTTTTCGGGAACGTCGCCATCGACGATCCGCTGCGCCAGCCCTTCCACGATGGCCGTCTTGCCCACGCCGGGCTCGCCGATAAGAACGGGATTATTCTTCGTACGGCGCGACAGCACCTGGACGACTCTGCGAATCTCTTCGTCGCGCCCGATCACCGGATCCAGTTTTCCCGCACGCGCTAACTGCGTGAGGTCGCGCGTGTATTTTGCCAGGGCTTCGTAGGTGTCCTCGGCATTCGGGTCGGTCACGCGCTGATTGCCACGCACGTCTTTGAGCCCGCCGAGGACGTCGTCCTTCGACACGCCGTGTGCGTTCAATATTTCCGCCGCTGGGTCCGACGGCAACTCTAAGATGCCGAGAAGAATGTGCTCCGTGCCGAGATACTCGTCTGTCAGGTTCTGAGCCGCTTTCCAGCCGGCGTCCAGAGCCTTCTGCATCGTGGCGCCTAACCCAGGAGTCGCTGTCGCCGACCCCGTTGAGCGAGACAACGCCGCCAAACGGCCATCAATCTCCGAGGCTATCCGCTCCGCCGATACGCCCACTCGTTTCAGGATCGCGCCTACCGCCCCTTGCTCCTGAGAAACCAGGGACCGCAGTACATGTAGAGGCGCAATCTCGGCATGGCCCTGTTGCGACGCAAAGTCCATCGCCTCGGATAGAACTTCCTGAGATTTGATAGTCAATTTGTCCAATCGCATGAGAATCCTCCCTCTCGTTCAGAATGAGTGCGATTGGATAAGGCAAGCCTCGTGCCAACGAAAAATGGCGTAAATAACCTAATTTCAGGTATTTACGTACATGAATGCGTTTCAACTCGATGCGGTGCGTAGCAATTTGAAACAAAAATGCGCCGGGACGGACTCGCGTGACGGCCATGGGCATAGGGCCGGCCTCCGGAATTCGAGGAAAGATATTCAGCGTCTTGTACATCTGGAACCCTCACCACTTCCGCAAGACCCAGATCATTTCCGTGCTATCCGGCCCGAGCGGCCCGCAGTCGAAATCTCCGAAAACCGCTTCGACGGCGAACGCGCTTCGGCGAACGAGATGACCGAACTCGCGCGTGTTGGTCCACACGCGTACCAAGGGCAGGATCTTTTGTCCGATCACTTCGCCGTTGGCGTTGACCTCCTCGACTAGGTGTTCCTCGACAATTCGCTGGCGGAAGGCATCGATCCAATAGCGTTGAAAATGGCGCAGCAGCCCACTGGAATCCTTCAGTTCATACTCGCCAACCACTCGATACTCGTCCTCGCCGTCCCCGGCGCCCCCGCCGGAGAGAAATGCAATATTGGGCACCCAGGTGCTCAGGATGAACACGCCGTCCTCTTTCAAATGCCTCCGGACCTGCTCCAAGCAGCTCAACTGTTGCTCGACGCTGTGCAGGTGCATGAATCCTCTGTACGCCAGCGCCACGAAATCGAACTCCTCATTCAAATCGAAAGACGCCATATTGGCGTGCGTCAACTTGAGCCGTCCCGCCACCGGGGACACGGCGGCCAACTTCTCCCAGCACACATCCAGCATCCCGGCGGAATTGTCCAACCCCACCACGTCTGCGCCCGACATGGCCATGGCCACCGCGAGCCGCCCCGTCCCGCAGCCCAGCTCGAGGGCCCGCCCTCCCAGCCGCACTGCTTGCCCCACGAAGAACTCCGCCTCTCCGGGCAAGCCTTCGTGAATCAGGCCGTAGTATTTCGCCCACGCGTCAAAATCCGCCATGCATAAGTATCCTTCGAGTACATTCAGTCGAATTGCCTGCCGAAGCATTTCACTCCGGCCGAAGCGATGCTATATTGCGGCCCAAACTCGAAACGAAGGCGATTGGGTTGTTTGCACATGCTCGAGACTGAAGATGAAATCCGGCACAAACTAACGGTGTGATTTAAGCTGATGGATCATTATGCAGTGCGATGCGCGCACGGCCAACCT
>CAYNZS010000018.1:5512-28910 GCA_964401695.1 uncultured Nitrospirales bacterium | reverse complement strand
GGCTAACAACCATGCGAATAAACAGGCTGCGTAACCGCAAAACTCTAGGCTAGACCGCCGTTCACATTTTCTTAGCCAACCCCATTTCACTTGACAAATATTCAGGCTTATGGTTCAATATGGCTGAATAAGCATTCAGCATAGGGAGGTCTGAGTCATGACGCGAGGTATCACGAAGCGGCAGGAAGCGGTCTTGCGATTCGTCGTGGAGTGCATCCGCGACAATGGACTGCCGCCAACCATGGCCGAAATCGGCGGCGAGTTCGGCATCACGTCCACGAATGGCGTCAGCGATCACCTGCTTGCGCTCGAGAAGAAGGGCTATATCGAACGGACCTCGAAGGCCCGGGGAATCCGAGTGACCCCAAAGGCGGCCGCGGGTCTCTACCAAAACGACGCGGCGATGATCCCGCTCGTCGGCTACGTGGCGGCGGGCACGCCTCTCCTCGCTGAGGAGAACGTGGAAGACCATATCGCGGTGTCGAGTTCGCTGGCGGGTTCGGCGACGTATTGCCTTCGGGTGACCGGCGACAGCATGATCGAAGACGGAATGCTCGATGGCGATATTGTCGTAGTAGACCAGCAGCGGCGCGCGCGCATTGGCGATGTAGTCGTTGCGCTTATCGATGGCGAGGCCACGGTGAAACATTACCATCCCAATGGAGCGGCGGTTGAGCTGCGCCCCGCGAATTCGTCCATGGTTCCCGTCCACTGTCAGGCGGAAGAACTGCAATTGCAGGGAGTGGTTGTAGCGCTCCAGCGGTCGCTGTAGCGGCGAGTGGCGAGGCAGTGGTTACAAATGAAATGGTATCTGCATAAGGAGTATCTATTGTGAGGCGAAGAACTTTTATTGCTAGCGCTACGGCAGTTGCCGGTGGATTCTGTATGAACGGTCTAGAGGCGCCCTCCGTTCTCGCCGCCGATCCGAAAGCGTTTTTTCAGATTTCCCTTGCCCAGTGGTCTCTGGTGAAGACGTTACGTTCCGGAGAGATGGCAAATCTCGATTTCCCGAGAGTGGCAAAAGAAGAATATGGGATTGACTGTATTGAATTTGTCGATCAGTTCTTTTCGGATAAATCAAGAGACACGAAATACCTGACGGAACTAAGGAAACGCGCATCTGATCTTGGCGTCAAGATCGGTCTGATTATGCTTGACACAACGGGCGCCTTGGGAAATGCCGATAAGAAGGAAAGAGATACGGCCGTCGAAAAGACTTTTGCCTGGATAGATGCCGCAAAGTTTCTCGGTTGCCATACCGTGAGAGTCAATGCGCTAGGCGGCCAGGATCCGATTGAATTGAAGAGATCTATCGTTGAGAGTTGCTCACGGTTATCGGACTATGCTGCTGAGAGGAAGCTCAATATTGCCATCGAAAATCATGGGGGGCTTTCATCCGATCCGGAATGGCTTGTATCGGTTATGAAAGAAGTAGATAAGCCCAATTTTGGGACGTTGCCTGATTTCGGCAATTTCCCTGGCAGCGTCAATCGCTATGATGCCGTTGAAATGATGATGCCTTTCGCGAAAGCAGTCAGCGCAAAATCGGGCAGCTTTACTCCCGATGGCCGCGAAGCCAATACGGATTACTTTCGCATGATGCGTATTGTCATGGATGGCGGCTATCGCGGACATGTCGGAATAGAATCAGGGGGCTCGGATCCCGACGGTGAAGACCAAGCTATCCGATTGACTAAAGTGCTGCTGGAAGAAGTCCGAACTCGCTTCTCGGACGAAGCTCGGGCCACCGTGGAACACGGAATTGACCATAAAGAAAGCCTTCTGGCATAATAGCAGTAGCCCGGCGGCTATGCGGGCAAGAATCGCCGCCATCGCGTGGCGATTTCGAGTGACACCCCGGGGGCGACCAGGCTTCGACGGGGGTGAATGAAGCGTGGGTTGCGTGTCGAGGACCCCGGTGGCCTCGTAAAAAACCGGGACTGATTCAATTGCCAATCAAGAAATGGCAATGGCTGCTTAATCTTAAGCGACCCGTCCTACCGCCGATCACCTGCTAAGCGGCTAGGGCGTCGATAGCGGGTCTCGGAGTGGAAGTTTGACGGGGACTTCCACCGAGAGTATTGACCCCGCCTAGCGGTCCTGCGCAGCGAGCCCGACGCGGCGCGGGATGGCGAATCCTAAAAGACGGGCTACACACGTAGACGCCCCCGTAGACGCACCTTCGGACGCGGGTTCGATTCCCGCCGCCTCCACCAACAATAGACTTACGACTGCCGGTCAGAGAGGGGAAACCGGCGGACAGAAGTAGTCTAACTCCGGACAACCGCTCGGCTTGCAATCAGGGGCCGATGTCGAAGAGCGGACAGGGACCGGACAACCAGAGTCAATCGCCGGACAAAATCTCGCCCCAAAATGGGATCATGAGGACAACGTTCCCTATCGCGGTTCTTGCAAAACTTGGTTCCGCATTGTCCGGGACCCCCAAGCAGTTGAAGCGACCATCGGGAAAGGCCGCTTTGAGTTCTGGATTGCTATCGAAGTATTCACGTTTAGGCGCATCGGGTGGTAGCTTGGAGAGGACCTCATCGAATGTTCGATGTTGCGTCACTGTCGAGTCAATGTCTACGTTGCCTGGGTGGCCTACGTGCATAATGAAGACGTTCATCACTTCGTTTTCTTTCTGAGTAGAGCTTAACATAGTTACCTATTATAACGAATTGCTGGAGCAATTGCAAATTCTCGAAGAGTGCCTGGAGTTAGCCGTCTAAACGCTGTCGAGCCTTGAAGAGCCGCTGCAAGAACTGATAGCTTTGCCGAGGAAATCGTGGTGGATCCCCGCATCTCGATCACCCTTTTTCGGCCCGCCAGGTTTGCCGTAAAAAATCAGCCGGATTGGCGATTCTATTTGGGGTTGAAATGAACTTGAGATTCAAGGACGCGCCGTATCCACAGAGAGGAGCCGAACATGCAAAGCCATCAAGTTGACTACGAGATCCTGGGAGACGACATGCAGATTGTCGAGGTCGAGTTGGATTCCGGGGAGACGGTCATCGCCGAGGCCGGAGCCATGAATTATATGGAAGATGGTATTAGCTTCGAGGCGAAAATGGGCGATGGCTCGAATCCGAGAGAAGGAATGATGGACAAATTGCTGAACGTGGGAAAACGAGTCATCAGCGGCGAGAGCATTTTCCTCACTCACTTTACCCACGAGGGTAGCGGCAAGAAGCGCGTTGCATTTGCGGCACCCTATCCCGGCAAGATAATGCCGATCGATCTGAGCAAGTTCGGCGGCGAACTGACTTGCCAGAAGGACGCTTTCCTTGCGGCGGCCATGGGCACAAACGTCAACATCGCCTTCAACAAACGGCTTGGGGCGGGTTTCTTCGGCGGCGATGGCTTCATCCTCCAGAGGCTCTCAGGCGACGGGATGGTGTTCATTCATGTGGGCGGCACGATCATTGAAAAGCGGCTGGACGGTGAGACCCTCCGCGTTGACACGGGATGTCTTGCGGCCTTCTCCCCTGGCATCGAATACGACATCCAGCGAAGCGGGAATCTTAAGTCCATGTTCTTCGGCGGCGAAGGTCTTTTCTTGGCCACTCTGCGAGGCCACGGAACCGTCCTACTGCAGAGTCTGCCCTTCTCGCGTTTGGCCGACCGCATTCTCGAAGCGGGAGGCTCCGCTAAGGGCCAAGGGTCGGTCCTCGGGAAACTGGGGAACTTGATGGGGGATTGAGCTATCTGCGAGGCACCCTACGGTGAATTCGTTGGGAGCTTAGACAAGACCTCGTCGAATGTTCGATGGCGCGTCACAGTTCAATCGATATCGACGTTACCGGAATGGCCAACGTGCATTAGGAATATATTCATGATCTCGGAGCCCTCCCTTTTGCCCGCGGCGGCTGAGGATTTCAGTTTTCGTCTTCGAAGGCGACGAATACGTTCTGGTCCTCGGTGTCTAGTCCGAGAAGAGGCGCTGCTTCGTCCGCGGGTAGTTTCTCCACGTCCTTGAGTTTACGCTCCATCACGCGGGTGCGTACTTGTGTGGTGTCAATCGTGTTGCTTACAGCAGTCAACTGCCTCTTGAGTCTTGTCATCACATTCCCGAAACTCTGGAATTCCGTCTTAACGGCGGAAAGTACATGCCAGACCTCCGCAGAACGTTTTTCGATTGCGAGAGTTCTGAACCCCAACCGGAGGCTGTTCACCGTCGCTGAGAGCGTTGTCGGTCCCGTGACCACGACGCGACTTGAGGCTTGAAGATCTTCCATGAGTCCGGGTTGACGCATCACTTCGGCGTAAAGTCCTTCGGTTGGAAGGAACAATATGGCAAAATCCGTCGTATGAGGAGGGTCAATGTATTTATTGCTGATTTCCTTGGCACTGTTCTTGATGGAGCGAACTATCGCCTTAGTCGATTCCTGCGTGGCTTCGGAATCAGCTTTTTCTATGGCGTCGAGAAGTCGCAAGTAATCTTCCTGTGGAAACTTCGAGTCAATCGGCAGATAAACGGTAGTTCTTGGGTCGTCGTCCAAGCCCGGCAGCTTGATCGCAAACTCGACTAAGTCGTCAGAGTCCGATCTCGTTTTGACATTGGATTCATACTGGTCGCTGGTGAGCAGTTGTTCCAGTATCGCACCAAGTTGAACCTCGCCCCAGGTTCCCCGAGCCTTGACGTTTGTCAGTACTCGTTTGAGATCTCCTACACCGTCTGCTAGTCCTTTCATCTCGCCCAATCCACGTTGTACTGCCTCCAGGCGCTCGCTGACTAGTTTGAACGACTCGCCGAGACGCTTCGCCAGGGTAGTCTGGAGGTGCTCATCCACAGTCTGGCGCATCTGGTCAAGCTTCTTCTCGTTGTTAGCCTGAAGTTCCTTCAATTGGTCAGAGACCAGCTTTTGCAGCTTGTCTATCTGGGATTGGTTGGATTCAATCAGTCCCCTAGCATCCTTCTGGATAGCGTTCAGCTTTTGCTCGTTGCCTGATCTCAACTCCTTTATCTGTGTGTCAACGCCTCTGCGAAGTTTGTCAATCTGATTCTGATTTGACTCCGTAAGTCCGACGAGAGTCGTTTGAATCTTGGTCAATTGATCCTGTTGGCTTTGGCCCATTTCCCCTAACCTGGTGGACAAGTTCGTCCCCAATGTGTTGGATAGGCTCGTATTGCTCTGGAGGATCGAACGACTCACTTCCTCGCGGAGTTCGCGAAATAGCTGCGTGGTCTCGCTTCGGGACATTTGCATCTGTTCCTGCAGGAACTTAGACGGTAGATCGGGCGCTTCTCCGCCGAGCTTTCTCCAGATCAGTACGAGCGCGATCAGGATTGCGATGCTCATTACGGCTAGTGCGAAGTCAATTGGTGTCATTAGATTCCCTTTGCAGACGCGCTCTCACAGTATTAAGGCTCCATGGTCCAGGCATCCTGGAATGGAATTGTATTCATCCATTTTACCGCCGATACTCCCGCGCTTGTTCGGCTCGGAGCTTGTGGCCTCTGAACTTCTCCTGTTTCCCCGAACTCCATCCAAGCCAAATTTCCCTCCAAGAAATGCTCCTACTCGCGACCGTCTCATGACGCAAACGCTTGCGGCTCGCGTATTGGCTGTCACCAACGCAACCGCGCGTCGCACAGCAAGCGGCATGGCATTCGCCTGACTCGTCATGGTGCCATTTAGGAGCGCATTTCCGGACACTGTTCCGTCCAGACTGCTACATTTTTGCTACACTGTCACAAACGGAGTTTGATGAACTTAAACATACCTCAAAGTGCTGCACTTTTGTCCCGCCCTTTGCAAGCTATTCTCTGACGCGCCGGCCCTTGTGCACATTTTATCAGTCAGCTCTGCCGTCGATAGTGCCGAAAGAGATGACCAACTCGTCGCGCTCCTTGATGCCGGTGATCTTGCCATCCTCCCGGTAAACGACTCGGTCCGAGGCTGCGAGCATTTTGTGGTCGTGGGTGGCGCTGATGATTGTCACTCCCAATTCGTCCTTAAGCGCCTCGAGCATTTCGATGATTTCCTCACCCGTTTTGAGGTCGAGGTTTCCGGTGGGTTCGTCGGCCAGGATTATGTCGGGGTCGTTAGCAAGGGATCGCGCGATGGCGACGCGCTGCTGCTGGCCGCCGGAGAGTTCGTCGGGCCGGTGGTCTTGGCGTTTGTCCAGCCCCACGCGCGCGAGCAATACGGTGGACTTCTCCGCTGCCTCTGTGTCGAGCACGCCCGCGAAGATCATAGGGAGCATGACGTTCTCCTGGGCGGTCATGACTTCGACGAGGTTGAACGTCTGGAAGATGAAGCCTATCTTGTGGCAGCGGAGGTAGGCCACCTGCTCCCGGTCCAGTGCGCCGATGTCGGCGCCGTCGATATTTACGTGACCCTCCGTCGGCTTGTCGAGACCGCCGAGCATGTTGAAGAGCGTGCTCTTGCCCGAGCCGCTGGCTCCCATGATGCTGAGATATTCGCCGCGAGATATGTCGAGGTCGACGCCGTTGAGGGCCCAGACTTGCTCGCTGCCGACCTCGTACAGGCGCTTTACGTCTCTCGCCGAGATAATCCTGCGCTCACTGTCTGGCATCGGCGCGGCCCTCGGTGATGGCGATTTCGCTGCGTTTTCTGAAGCGCTCGACTTGTCCGTCACGAATCCAGGCAATGCGGTCGGAGAGGTCGAGCATCTTGTGGTCGTGGGTAGCACAGATGACCGTGACGCCTTCGGTTTCGTTCAGCATCTTCATCAGCTCTATTATCTGCTGGCCCGTCTTGGCGTCTAAATTACCGGTCGGCTCGTCGGCCAGCAGAATGGACGGACCATTAGCCAAGGACCGCGCGATGGCGACGCGCTGCTGCTGACCGCCCGACATCTCGACGGGCTTGTGGAGGATGCGTTCACCCAGCCCCACGCGCTCAAGCAACACGGCTGCCTTGTCCTGGGCCTCCGCGTGCTGTATCCCAGCAAAGAGCATGGGCGTCATGACGTTATCCAGTGCCGTGGCGACGCGTAGGAGATTGAAGGTCTGAAAGATATAACCGATTTTGTGGCATCGCAGCCAAGCCAGTTCGATGGTATCCAAGGCCGCGATGTCTACTTCGTCGATGAATACGCGACCTGTATCAGGCTTATCCAATCCGCCGATCATGTTGAATAGAGTGCTCTTTCCCGAACCGCTGGGCCCCATGATGGCGATGTATTCGCCGCGGCGCACCGAGAAATCGATGCCGCGCAGGGCATGCACGTGCTCGGAGCTGCGGTGGTAGGTCTTGCTCACGTCCATGGCCCGCACGATGTGGGTCGCAAAGAGCAGCTCGCGCTGGAGCCGCTCCTCTTCTTCTCGTTTGGCGTGGGACTGCTCCTCGGTAGCGCCGCTCATGCTTGTTCTCCGTTCGCATTCATTGGTTAGCCTTCGCTACACCTCTTGGCGCATGGCGTCGACGGGCTGCATACGCGCTGCCGCCCATGCCGGGTACAACGCGCCCCCGACGCTGAGCAGCACGCCGGCCAACAGACAAGTTGTTACGATCCGTGCGAGCACCAGCAGGGGAACGAGCCCGAAGGCCTCGCTTCCGTAGGCACCGAAGCCTTCGAGCAGGGCCAGCGCAAGCCCGAGGAGGATGCCGATGAGGGTGCCTCCGAGGCCTTGAAATATGCTCTCGATGAGATAGAGTTTGATAATGAGTGAATCGAGCGCGCCCAGGCATTTCATGGTACCGATCTCGCGGAAGCGTTCGGTGACGCTCATCACCATGGCGTTGAGGATTCCAACGAAACTGATCAGGAGCGCTAGGCCCACCATCCACCGGGTCTGGATGCGACTGTCGGCGCTTTCCGCGATGGATAGCACGCCTGCCTTTCGCAGCACTTCCCGTAAAGACGGGCTGCCGTGTTCGATGGCATGGCGGAGCATTGCGTCGGAATAGAGGACATAGGTCAGGAACGCTAGGGCGAGCACGATGCCACACGTGACGAGCATCGAACGCCCCCAGCGCACACGGATGTTCTTCCAAGAGATGTTTATGGACCTGCGAAGTGGGAGTATCTTCTGTCGCTGCATCTCAACCATGTCCGCATTCCTCACGGGACGCCGTGATTAGGTTCGACCGAGAAGCACTCCTTACCTCTATTTCGATCAATCCTTTCGCCATGAGCGTTTTCAGATAGGCCGTCACCGCAATCTCGGCTTCCGGGACACTCACGTTGTGGCCGCGCGCGAAACGGTCGACGATCTCACGGACAGAGGCCTGGGCGTCGCAGGCCTCCAGCACTTCTCTTCCGAGCGCGTCGAGCACGTATCGCCGGTCGTACTCTGAGGGAGCGCCAAACCATTTCTGCCACATCGTACTCTGGAGCCGCATCTTAACGGTGATGGACCCATCCGCTTCTTCTTGGGTCTGGAGGCCGGAAGTTCGATGGGGCAGGGCATTCAGGGCGGCCGCGCGGGTGAAACCCCGGTCGCGCTTTCGAGTGGACTTCACGACTGGCGCCTTTCCCGGTGTGCCCAGTTCATCGAACAGACGGTGTTAGACACTGACTCGGCTGCCGTAACGTCTGGGCTGATATGTTCGGCCAGAAGCAGCCGGTCAAGGGTTTGGTCATGGACAACGACGGCCACGCAATGCCGCCGCGCCAGCCTGCCGAGGGGAAAGGGACGGCGCTTCGTAACCGCCCGCTCGAGCCCGTCGAACTCACCCACGCTTACGGCCTTAGGGCCGTCCGCGGTGGCGGAATGCCACTTGCCCTCGAGCGCGGACATATCGAGCCAGGTTTCCAGGGGCTTTTTGGCGAGTGCGGCTGTACCGGGATAGACCTGGCGTAGCGTGAGCCGCCGTTTCCTGTTCTTCAGGAACAACGAGATCGCTCCAAGGTGCAACCGACTGTCCAAGATCGTGTATCCGGAGGGCGATGCGAAACTCGTATCGTAGACGGACCACTGCGTCGGTGCGTTAGCGGCGGATACGTTTAGTGACGGGAGGAGTAGGTTCTCCGCCAGTTCACGGATCTCCGGACCCGCGCCAGCGTTGACGACTACCTCGAGCACCAACTGGGCCTTGGCCGAGTGGCCGTACCACACCGAGGACACGGCGTCCTTTCGCGTCCGTACTTCAGGAAGCCAGAGGCATCGGTCGAATCGGGGGCCCGGGGGGGGCACCTCCTCGGCCCGTACTTTCTTGCCCATCGACCGCAGGCGCTTACCGAGCCAGCGGGCGCCGTCGAAGTTCCTCGCCGGCGGGTTCCACCACTTGAACTGTACGGTCGCCTGTTCAGAGTCGCCAAGCATGAGTTGACCAGCTGAATCACGGTTTTCCACGCGCAGGGGACGCCAGTTCGCTGGAATCTTCGCCTTCCATCGGGCCCAGGCCAGCCAGGACCACTGTGCTGTATACGCTCCACTCAAGAAAGCGTTCCTCCTCAGTTCTAGAATGGCAGTGTTATAACACTCTTCGCCACGAAAACGAACCCCAATGACAACATCGTAATCAAGCCGACGCCGGCGGAGAATCCCGCAGCAACCACGATCCGGTATTGAGGCCACTTGTCACCGAAGCGTCTTCTGAAGACATAGCGTCCCAGCAAGGCGCCGATGAACATGGGAATGATGACGTGGGGCATGGACTGGTCGAGACCCCTTATGACGCCGAATACGAGGAAGATGGGGAGGCCGAAATGGCTGAGGCCGGCATAGACGGCCAACGCGATGGCGAGTCCGGCGCCGATGAATTCGGGGCGAAAGGCCTCGTAGAACGGGCTCGAGGCTTCGCCCGGCAGGGTCGCGGAATAGATGAGGCCTTGCTGAAACGCGTTCAGTTCCCAGAACTGGTTGGCGTAGGGGAACATTTCGCTGGGCACGTTGTCGATGGACCACAGGAATTGGCTGAAGGTCACGGCGCCGATGACCATGATGGGGAAGATGAGGAGTTCGGACTTGACCAGGGAGATGAATTTCGTTTGCGTCAGCTCGGTGGTACGGAAGAATAGGGCCTGGCGCGAGGAGTCGTAGATCGGTATGGGCGCGAACCAGATGGCGGCGCCTTTGTAGCCCGAAAGAATGAGGGTGGCTTCACGGACAAAAGGGATGGGCATCTGCTGGCCCACGATGCCTTCCATACGCGTGGCCACGTAGCTGACGAGGGGGGTGTAGACGAAGCCGAAGAAGATCAGGAGCCAGAGGGGGAAGGGGGGCCCGTGGAGTGTGCCGGAGAGGCGGTTGACAAGGATCCAGCACATGGCGATGTACATGGAGGTAGATACGATGTATATGAGCACGGCCACCCAGAGCGGAATGTCGCCACGCCCCGCTGGGGGTTCGAAAAAGCGCCGCCAGTGGACCTTAGGTGCGGAGGCCTCGCCCGTGGCGCGGCCCCTGAAACTCTTGTAGAGGTGGTAGAAGCCGATGACGGCGATAGCCAGACTCAACCCGAGGCCAAAGCTGAAGTAGAAGTCCATGATATTAGCCTGGATGGTCTTGATGCCCCCGATACCGGGCTCCCAGTTGTCGAGGACGCCGGTCTGTACGAGGACGGGGTTGAGGATCATGGTGAAGATGAGGCCGATAAAGCTCCCCACCATAGCCCAGAAGGGCAGAACCATCCCCGAGACGACGAAGGCGAGATCGAAGCTGATGAGCATGGGCATGCCAGGGATCAGGTACTCGCTGTAGCGGGTAAGATCCACGAAGGGCAGCGGGAGAAGCTTGAGGCTCCTCACGAAAATCGCGCCGGTAATCGTCGGAATGCCCAGATAGATGAACCCAAAGATCATCCCCACGACGCACCCGATGCAGAAGGTCCGCCAGCGCCAAGTCTCCCGTTCGTCCGAGGCGTCGGCCAGGGCCGTCATGCCCATCGCGGCCACGGGGGCCATGGGGAAAGGGAGGCGCTCCATGTCCGAGGTCAAGCGGAACATGATGTAGCCGAGCCCGAAGTTGTTGAGCCGCGCCATGAACATGCCGAAGACCATGATTATCAGCGGGACCATCCACGCGCGCATCATGAACGAGCGCTGCACGAGGACATCCGGGCTCCCGGGGGCGTACCACCAAGGAATGTGCTCGGTGATGCCCATGCTCCGCAGTTGCTCGCTTTGGACAGTGAACTGCTGCCAGAGGAGCCCCGTGCCCGCGTAGCTCGACGATACCACGGCGCCGCACATGTAGAACAGGACGAAGATCTCGGGCCGCTTGAGTTTTTTGAAGGCGCGGCGCGCGACCTCGACGTAAAGGATGACGGTGACCCACTCGGCGGCGCTGCCCAGCGCCATGCCCGCCACGAGTTGGAGGTACATCTGCGCGGGCACCATGAGCAGGCCGACGAAGAAGGCCATGAAGACCGTGCCCCAGCCGAACCCGTCGTAATAGCTGTCTGGCGTGGCCATGAGGTCGCGGAACTCTTCGAACTCCCGGTCTTCGCGCACGTCAGCCCCCGGTGGTCACGGCGGTCAGCCGTTCCTTGGCATCAGAGATATAGCGGAGAACCCGGCCGGCCCTCAGATTACGCCAGCCCAGCAATTGCCCCCTGAGTTCGCCGAGGAAGGTCCGGTTCAGTCTGGTCCAGATGGCGGTTTGGCCGGCCTGGTGCCGGAGTGCGATGTCGATTTCGAGGATGTCCTCGGTATCCGTCGGCCGGACCGTGATCTCGAAGTCTTGCAGCACCCCCATGTCGTAGGGCGCTAGCGAAACCGTTCCACTGAGCCCCGTGAGCGCCGGTTCATCCTCTCTGTAGAAGAAATCGAGACGGTCGGTGAGGAAGCAGCCGATGGTGCCGTCGCGGTGTGCATCGAAATAGTCGTAGAGATAGAGGATAATCCCGTTCGCGGTCTTGCCGGTGACGGTGAAGGGCAGCTTGTCTTCGATGACTCCGTCGACAGGCGGGGGGACGGCCCATCGCATCTTGTTGCTCGGCACGGCTAGCCTGCCCGCGAGGTAGGCGGGAATAAGTGAGGACACGATGGTGATGGCGACGACCACGGCCATGGTGGCGATGGCGTGGGTCCCGGAGTAGTTGAGGCTAGCCGTGTCCATCCAGCCCATGAAGCTCAGGAACGTGGCCAGGCCCTGACCGGCGATATAGCCGAAGATGGAGCCCATTAAGCCGTAGGTAACGGCTTCGGCCAGAAAGAGGACGCCGATGTGAAGGGGAGCTAGACCCATGCTGGTGTAGATGTAGATTTCCTTCTTTCGATCCGCAATCGAGCTCATCATGGTGTTGAAGATGATGAGTCCCGCGATGATCATCAGGATCGCCAGGCTCCGCGGCGAATGGGGCAGGAAGGGAACCAGTACGAGGATCTGGACTCCCTCGTCAGGTGACCCATAGAAAGACGGAAAGGCAAAGCGGTGCCCGGCTTCGGAGGCCAAGGCCCGGGCGGCTTCGATGGTGTCGGTGCGGACGGCCATGCTGCGCAGGGAGGTGTCCCCTGTCGGATCCATTTTCCCCAATAGGAGCGCGGGGAGCACGATGGTGCGGCTCGCAGACTCGTAGGGCAGGTCCTCTTCTAGCGTCATGCCGGCGCCGCTCTGGACCTCTGAGGCCATGAGGGCGGTATGGCTGGTGGTCGACCTGAGCAGCGTATTGCCGCTCATCTTTATGGAGCGCTGGGAAGTAGGCATCGCGCCGTAGTCGACGGGGAGCAGCGGCCGCCCGTCGAGGTCGACGAGTTCTTCGAGCGCATCAGGGTCGTAGGCGCCCACCACCTCCAGTGCGAAGCCGGCAACCATGAGCGTGTCACCGGGCGCGGCGCCGAGATCCGCGGCCACGTCCTCGGCGAGGTAGCAGCCCCCGCGTTGTGTCTCGGTGAAGCCCCGCTCCAATTCGGCGAACCGTTCCCAGTTCGGCAGGACTTTGGCGACCTCAGTGAATGCTGACTCGGTGCCGCTCAGTCCCAGCGCAGCGCACATGGACACCTGCCGGCATGTGAGCGGGTTCTTGACGTGGAGGCGCCAGTTATCGTACTCAAAGTTCTTGATCCACCAGTATCGGTAAGCCACATCTTCTGCTGGGTCGATGCCCAACGGCAGGCCCGACTCACTCCCTTCGGACGTCATGTTCTCCAGGATGTTTTCGAGATAGCCGGTGATGTGGCGCTGCATGGCCCGTTGCGACGGCTGTCGCAGTAGGACGCCCGTGTACGGCGCCGGCTTGCCCTCCTTTAACTTGAGCCGCATGTCTTTCTGGCCGACGTAGGTGCTGGTGGACGTAAAACAGAGCATGGCGAAAGTGATGAGGACGATGGTGACCCCAGTGAGCGCGGTGCGCAGTCTACGCTTGCGCATGTTGGCGAGGCCGAGCCTGATTGCAGTCGATGCGAGTCCCATACGCGACGTGCGGGCTCCGCTCGACTCGGCGCGGTCGCTCTTCATCTCTTCCATGTTGGCCTTGAACTTGAGCACGACGACCATGACGACGAGGAACCCCATGAAGATGATGCCGAAGGCCATCACGATGATCAGCGGCTGGCTCGTGATGCGGAAGGCGGGATGGAAGCTCCAGAGGGCAGCGGTCATGGCCAGGAAAATGGCGGCAGTACACGCGAGTTGCCGGTAGGGGTGGGGGGACGCGAAGAGTAGGCGCTCCATGGCGAGTGAGAAGGGGACCAGGGCCAGGAGCAGAAAGACTACCGCCCGCACTACGTCGTTTCCGAGATGGCGGATGGCCTTGTACGCGCGGACTTCGTTGGCCAGCGCCCCGGTCGCCGCGTAGAACAGCGCCCCGCCGTCGTCCCGCTCAATGGCCTTATCGGCCTGCGCGAGCAGTTTCTCGGTTCGACGGTGGATATCCTCAATGGCTTCGCTGCGGATGCCGGCCTGCCGGTAGTCCTTGAGCCGCCGCTTGTCCAGCAGGAACATGTCGTGCGCCGCCTGATGCGCAGGAATACGCGGGAGCGGTTCGTCCATGCCGAATCCAATCGCGGCGTCGCGCACCGACGCGGTGCTCTCGATGATATCCTCCTGAAGGTTCAGCAGCAGGATGCGGTTAGTCGTGATACCCATCCGCAGGATAATCTGCCAGCGCACAAAGGGTTCGGTCAGACAACTCACCAGTCCGTAGGTCATTCCGAAGTTCAGCCGTTTGGGCAGGTTGCCCCGCCGCGCGTCCATGATGGAGATCCCGTCCATCACGGTCAGGAAGCGGGGGTCGAAGAGCTGATAAGCGTTCATTTCCTTGCATGGAAAGACGGTCGCTGACAGAGGCGCCAGTTCCGCGCCGATAGTACTGCCCAGCCTTGTGTTGAAGTTCGTTTCACTTCCGATGCTGTTGAGGTCGATTGTGCTGACGATGCTGCCGTCCTCGGCCGGGAGGTGGGCCTGAATGGACCGCTGCCCCACGACCCACCACATGTTCGTCGGCAAGTCGCGCACGAAAAAGGCGCCGTCCCAGCCCGAAAAGGCGAACTCTTGGCGTCGAATCCCTACACCCCCGCAGAGATACCAGCGCGGAATGTAACGGCCGGCCTGGACCGCCGCGGGCCCGACATTGAGCGACGCGAGATACCCCTTCTGCGGAAGCCGGGCAACGGGTTCGCCGGGCGCCTGGGCCACGAGTTTTCCCACCACGGTGCGCCACCGCGCCCCTACTTCGGCCTGGGGGTCGAAGGAGGGGTCGTTCGCAAGACGCTTCAGGATAGCCGCAGTAAGGTCTATCTGGGGCGCGAGGCGATCCCACTGAAGGCGGTCAGGACGGTCCTGCGGCGTGTCCACTTTGGCGCGGTAGCCGTCGAGCGTTGCCCAACTTGCGTGGGGCAGGCCGAAACTCACCACGGTTGATGTAAACATGGGCATCTCATCGACGATATAGGAGTTCTTCGAGTCGCTCGTCGTCCACGTTTCCGTGCTCACGGCGCACGACACGTCGCCGGTGACGTCGGCGTCCATGGCCTCCCAGTCAGTCTTCGCCAGCCACCCGATGAACTGGTCCATGTGGGAGCCGCCTTGGTTGTGATGAAAGCGGCCCGCCGTGTTCGGCCCTGCCACGATCCCCGCGTCAGACAGCTCTATTCCGAAGACGAAGGACAGGGGCACATCGTCGCCCTTGGGCAGGTTCAAGGCGCGGCAGATTTCCGCTTGCAATTGGTCGCGCATCGCCACGCGTGCGAGCTGTGCCTCCACATCGGCCACCTGCCCATCGATTCGCTCCAGCGCGCGGCGCCACAGTTCAGTGGCGTGCCCCATCAGCTCATCGCTGATAAAGTCCTGGAGCTGGCTTTCAGCGGGTTCGCTGCCGCCAAACCGTTGTGCGACTTGCGCCATGAGCGCTTTCTTCGGCCCCTTGAGCATCCGCTTGCGCGCCGTGTTGAACTGGGCGCGTTTCAGCGACAGAGCGTCGATCTCATCTTGAATGCTCTCGGCCTCAGCCGGTTTCAATTCGTCCGCCTCGTACAACCGCAGACGCAGGGGCATCACCACGTTCTCGATCTGGAGCACGGACTGTGATGCTTCGTCTTTGATGAAGGCGTGCAAAGATCGGAATTCCTGGCGGTGGAGCTTGAAAACGGCCGCTGGGTCATCGCGAAGTCTCTCGGCGACCTCGGCGAATCGCCGATACTCCTCCAGCCGCTTCATGTCTTCGCGCGCAGCGTCTTGCCGCGAACTTGGTGGCGCCGCCAATGCCGCCAACATGAAGCGCATCCCCCTCATGTTGATAGCGAAACTGTCGATGAAGGCGAAGAGGAAAGGGTGTTCCGGGGGAAACTCGGCAAACTGGCGCAGCATCGCCAACGCGACGGCCACGTCGACCGCCGTGTCCGCGCCTGGCGAGCGTTCAGGAATCATGCACATGCTGTCCGCCTGGACCGCCACCATGATGGCTTTGCGTCCCGCCCCCGGGTCACGCGAGGGCGCCAGGGCGTAGAGGTTCGTCGCCGTTACTTCCCGCCACGCCCCCTTCGAGTAGAGACGGCCGCGCGTTACTTCCCGATTCCTTAGGGCGTCGGCCAATTCCCCTTCGGGCAGGTAAAAACGCGGGAGGTTGAGCGGAATGAGCAGTTCGTGGGACCGCATGTCGAAGCGGGTTTCGCTCTTCGAGCCTAGAAACAGGATCGCCCGCGCCCCGAAGGCCCCGGCATTAGTCCATCCCTCACCGTTAGTCATCTCCATCACGGCAATCTGGCCGCGCAGACTCCGCGCCGGGATCTCGTCGAACTTTGCGCTCCCGATGTACACTAGGCCGCCGTCGATACCCTCCGCTGGGGTCGTGTTGAGACGCGCGCTCGCCGGCCATAGCGGATAGACGCGGTGACGTCCTGGCAGGGGGCCGGTTTCGAGAGTCAACGAGGCCTCGATCGTTTGCGGCGCGACGACCGGGAACTCTTGCGCCCAGACCTGAACCCCCTCGACTGCCTCGATACGCCACCGCAACGCGTCGATGGCTTCGTCATGCCCCGGCTGTCCCACCGCGCGCGAAGGGAAGTCGCCGAACCATTCGGCGTCTTGGCGCACTTCCGCGACCACTGGCGAGGATCGCTGTCCATCTGACGAGGCCTGGGTGTAGACCTCTGACGGTAGAAGCATGGCCACGAGCGCAGACAGGAGGATCCAACGCAGACGAGTCTCCCGGCGCGAGGTTTTCGCCGGCCCACTGAGGGCCGCGCGGTCTGTGTTCGATCTAGTCATAGCGACTTTAGAATGGAAGGACCTCCACGACATAGTACGGCTTCCCGCTCAATGCCAGGAGACCGGAAACCGTACCCCAGAAAATGACCGCCATGATCTCGCCCAGGATCAGTCCTATGAACAGGGGCCGTAGCTGGCGGAATAGGCGCGCACCCCCAAACAATAAAATGGTAACGCGCGCCAGCCACCCAAATATTACGCTCATCCAGACCGTGTGCCCATACCACGTGTAAGAGAGCACCAGGCCCACGGGGTGAAGCGGCCATTTTGGCATTGTCAAGCAGGCGTATTGAAGCACTCCCGCCACCGCCACGCCAAGCCCCACATGCAGCGGCCGACTGTAGGGCTGCCTGTCCCATTCGCCTCTTTCGTGTTGTCTGAGCATTTCCAGCGACTGATACAACTGAGAAGACCCAAAAGCGCTGATCGGCATTTCCGGGTTTCGGTCGAGCGATTGGCTGTGGTTATAGCTGAGGTAGAGGTGCACCGCACCGCACACTACGAAACCAAGCACGAGCACCATCAAGAGCACCCGTCCCATGCGCCGCTGGTACCGGGGCTCCGCGTCATCGTCCAGGCTCATCGATTGTGTCGCCATGGCAGTCATCGACACACGCGAAAAGAGCCCGTGCCAGCCCGCTTGGGCGCCGATGAACCAAGCCGACGTGGCGCTTACAAGCCTAATGGGAAAGAACTGGAAAATGTGAAATATATGGTTTGGGTACATACCCATGAGGGGCAGGCCCGTTTCCGCCAATAGCCGCGCTATCACCAACTGGTACACGAAGATCATTACCACCAATAGCAGCGCCCACGGCGCTTGCATACCCCCCCAGACATGCCACGCGAACATGCCGAAGGCCCCAACGACAAACATGAACGCGAACTGCCGGTCCCGTAGGTCCGCGTCCGAGTGAAGCGGTCGTCTCAACGAGGCCGCCAATACAGCCGCCACCAATATCACCGCCACCCATACCGAGAGATACTCCGCCACGAGAACCAGCGCCACTGTGGCCCCGGCGAGACCCAGCCCCCAGCGAAGCCAGGTCCCCTTCGACTCTCCGGCATCCGCCCCAGGACCACCACCCTCCTGTCGGCCAGTCCCGGACCGGCCATCGCCAATGAAAAGACAACGAAATACATGGAGCCAGCGTGCCCGGCTCAACCACAGAATGGAACACGTCACCACAAGAATGGCCCCGCTCCGTTGGGCCGCCGGGACTCCCGTCGGAAAGGGGGGCGCGTACGTCTGCCAGACCATGGTCAGAAACGCGTATAGCAGCATGAAGAACCAGAGCGAAAAGCTCACGCGCGTCGCCATGAAATAAGCGATACCCAGGAACGTAAAGTAGATGCTCCCACTACGCATGTAATCGGGCATGTAGCTCAACGGCTCCTCGGCGAACAGGCCGCTAAGGTTCCAGCGCGCGTCGAGGGGTGGCACGCGGGAGGGATAGTAGATGCTGAGCCCAGCTATGAGATGGAGGGCAAACACGGCGGCCGCGGCGATCCAAAACCAGCGGTTTCGGAAGACCCGCGCAAAGAGGCGCCCCTCCTCCGGCGTTTCGAGCAAAGACTGAAGGACGTGCGTGAGGGGCATGGGCATCCGTTCGTTCCGTTGCCACTGCGGCAGCAGGATGCCGGCGAGGCCAATGGCCAACAGCCAAAAGAAGATGAACAGGCATCCCCAGCCTAGCGCCGGACCGAGCCACGCGTCCCAGGGAATGGACTCTCCATCGGGGAGTTTGACAAGGAAATACTTGGCCACGTCGACGTCCGCGTGGTACCCGAGCTCCGCGGGAAAGAGACTGGGCGGCAAATCGGCCTGTTCATAAAAATCCGCCCGCTCTTTCCACTCGCTGGCGTCGCGGGTCTGGGCGGCCAAGCTGTAGGGCAAGTAGCGAAGGAGTCCGGAACTGGTGATGGAACACGCGACGAAGAGGATGGCAGCGATGAAAGTCATCTGTTTGAAGCTGAATGCCCATGCCGGCCGTGCCGCGCGAAGCAGCGGATTGACCACGAGAATGAGGAACAGGAGCAGCGTCATCACCGAATGGGCAAGATAGTCCTCCGAAATAAAGCCGTTCCTGAGAAGGAAGTTGTTGTAAGGAGTGACGACCCAAATGAGAACGCAGCCGAGCAAGGCCACCGCGGCGGCCGCTGTGGTACGACTTGGCGTAATCAAGGTCTCCCCCTCCAGTTCCCCGCTCCCGAAACGATAGGGCCCAGCTCTCGAGAATGCCTGGCTAGCTGGCAGCTACTTGAATTCCAGCGCTAGAGAATAAGTTCACCCACTCCGGCTTACAGTAAACGGGCGTTGAGAAGTGAAGCGGGTGGCAGCGTGAAAGTGTGGCACCTGCTACGCCAGTATCCCCGACCTTCTAGGGGAATTCAAATGTTGGTTTTGGGTGACGGGCGCCATCCAATTCGTCGAAAATACCGTCGAAAGCGAAAAATGGGAAAACCAGCGCGGAATTATAATCCGGCCTCTATTTACAGGGGGTGCAAATATGTAGCCGCACCGCTACACCCGATGTTTCGGCGTCAAAGCACCCGAGTTAGATGACCTCTTGTGGATGGAACGGTTGACATTTTTTATCCCGCTGCTGGGCGCGTCGTTTCGATGCATTGGGTAGAACCTGGAACGGCAAATTCTGAGGATTCCATCCATTGGTATACTCTACCCAGCAGACGCACAAAGTTTAAGGATTTCGGCGCGGATGAATTCTTGCGAGGCACACGCATGAATGCTACACGATCCAATATATGCGAGGCGCAGATAGTCAATGTGCGTAGGAGATCATCAATTGAAACCGTTCTTGTCCAATCTCCGTGCCTTTGCCAAAATGACCGCCACGCGAAACTTGTCTGATTACGAGCCATCCGACCTATCAGGATATGCAAGTTTATGTTGCCCACTGCGGTTCAGTTTGCCGGCTGCCTCCTCGGACAATGTCTGGGTGATGCCCTGGGATTCCTCGTCGAAGGCTACCCACCAAATGAATGCGAGGAGTTTGTATCGTCGGTTCTCGTCCCCAATAAAGTACCTCCTGAGAGACGAGGTTCATTCAACTTCGGGCAGTACTCAGACGACTCACAACTTGGCTGCAAAAGGCGGGATAAAAGTGCGGCACTGATGGGGTCAGTATGGGGACTAGGCGATCAGGTTTTCAAGGGTGGGGTTTTGGGTATTGAAGGCGGGTTTCTTGTGTGTCTTTTGCGTTTAGGCTTTCTTTCCTCTCTTTCTTTTTTTGGCTTCGCTGAGCCCGTAGCTTTCTCCGTTGGCCTCGATGAGTTGCATGCGGTGGGTAAGTCTATCGATGAGCGCGCCGGTGAGCCGTTCGTTGCCGAGGATCTCGGTCCAGTTCTCGAAGGGCAGGTTGGTGGTGAGGATAAGGCTCTGGCGTTCGTATGCGCGGCTGATGACGTCGAAGAGAAGTTTGGCGCCGACTTTGGCGAAGGGGACGTAGCCAAACTCACGGGTGGTAGCCACTGACGCGTCGCGCTATCGCCAGCCAAACTCCTGCTGCCGGCGGCATGTCGAGCGAGGGAACGTAGACGGCCTGGCGGAGCGGCCACGGCAACATCATTCGTTTTGAACCCGCCAGTGAGTCCCTATACAATGCGGGTTAGCCAGCCTGTCATCCACATTCCATAAGCCGTGAGGAGACTCCATGAAGCGCATTGCAATTGTATTCTGGATGTTGGCATTCATTTCTACCGCCGCTTTGGCAGACTGGCCGCGATTTCGAGGCCCCAATGGCTCTGGCATAAGCAACACGACAACCGTGCCGACGCAGTGGACTGACGACGATTACAACTGGACTGCCAATCTACCGGGCGAAGGCCACGGATCGCCCGTGGTTGTCGGTAACCGAATCTTCTTGTTGTGTGGCGACCAGTACACCGCGGACCGTCGCGTCGTCTGCATCGATTCGGCCGACGGAAAGATCCTGTGGGTCAAGAGCTTCAAGTCGGCGCCCCACTACGTCCATCGCGACAACAACTACGCCTCGTCGACCCCGGCCGCCGACGTCGACGGCGTGGTAGTTTCTTGGACGACACCCAAGACCTTTCTACTGGTGGCCGTCGATAACGACGGCGAAGAGGTGTGGCAGCGGGACCTTGGCGAATACAAAGCTTCATGGGGCGGGGCCCCCTCCCCGATCATTGTCGACGATGCGGTCATCATCATGAACGATCAGATGAACCCAAAATACCAGGCCGCCTTTCTGCCTGAGGGCACTCCGATCACAGCACCGGGCAAGAGTTACGCCATCGCCCTGGAACGCGCGACCGGCGAGACCCGCTGGAAAGTCGACAGAATATCCGTCGTGGCCGGCTACGCGACACCGTGCATACGCGAGCTGGCCGGTGGCAAGAAGGAAGTCGTCTTCTTTGGAACCGGCAACGGCATGACCGGCGTCGACGTCTCTACGGGGCAAATCAACTGGGAATTGAAAGACGCCCTGACGTCTCGCACCGTCATGTCGCCGGTTTTGGCCGGCGATTTGATCATCGGAAGCACCGGCCAAAGCCTCCTCGGAGACAAGCTTGTCGCCGTCCGCCCTCCGAGCGGCCAGAATGCCAAACCTGAAGTCGTATTCGAAATCTCCAAATCGATTCCCCTCGTTCCCACGGTCGTCCACGAAGACGGCCTGCTCTTCATGACATGTGAGAATGGCTACGTCAGTTGCGTAAGCGCCGCCACGGGAGAATACCTGTGGCGCGAGCGCATCCGCGGAAGCAAGTTCTTCGCATCGCCCGTCTGGATTGATGGACGCCTCTTCTGCGTGGACCGACGCGGCGACGTCATCGTTCTTACCGCCGCCGGCACGTTCGAGCAACTGGCGCGCAATCCACTGAGCGACAGCAGCTATGCCACGCCGGCCGTGGCCAATGGGGCGGTGTATTTTCGCACCGCTACGCAACTCATCTCGATCGGTGGCGAAGAGTAGTCATCGAGGCTAGCCCCCATCGCTAAAGGACTATCTCGATGACCGTCAGAAACCAAGGCGAAGCCATTCTCAGCGGCCAATCGCTCGAACAAGGCTACGGCGGCCAACCCGTCCTCCAAGACGTCTCCCTCACTCTGCACGAAGGCGAACGCATTGGCCTTATCGGCCGAAACGGATCGGGAAAATCCACGCTGATGCGCATTCTCGCCGGCATACAGAAGCCAGACCAAGGGCTCGTCACGCGCAAGCAGGCGCTGCGCGTCGGCTATCTGCGCCAGACCTACGAACCGGAACAAGGCATAACCGTCGGCAACGTCCTCGAGCAAGCTGGCCGCCGCCTCCTCGACATCGTCGAGGAGTTCAACGAAATGGGCGAGCTCCTGGCAGACGCCCCCCTTTCGACCGGCGAACGCGAACGCGCCGAAGCGCGTCACGAGCAGTTGCAGCACAACCTCGCCCTCAACGGAGCGTGGGATTTCGCGAAGGAAAAGAAGCGCGTTTCAACCGCCCTCCAGACGCCGGATCCCGACCGCTTGTTGACGACCCTCTCGGGAGGCGAACTGAGGCGCGTCGACTTGGCCGCGACGATACTCGAGAAACCTGACGTTCTGCTCCTCGACGAACCCACCAACCATATCGACATGGAGAGTGTCGAGTGGATGGAGTCCTTCCTCTGCGATTTCTCCGGTAGCATCGTGTTGGTCACGCACGACCGATACTTCCTGGATCTGATCGTCACGCGAATCGTGGAGATCGAATTCAGCCGTGTCTACAGCTTTCCCGGAAACTACGAGCAGTTCTTGGCATACAAGACTCAACTTATCGAGGCCGAGGCCAAGGCGGAGGATTCGCGACAGGGTATTCTGCGGCGGGAGTTGGCCTGGGTGCGGCGCGGCGCGAAAGCGCGAAGCACCAAACAGAAGGCCCGGCTCGACCGCTACGACGCGCTCGTGGACCAAGGGCCGCCGCGGCAGCACAAGAAATCCTACTTCGAGATTCCCGCACCACCGCGCCTGGGTAAAGATATTCTGGAAGTCGAAAAGTTCTCGTTCTCTTACGGGGACAACCTCCTTTTCGAAAACTTCTCGATCATCATGCAGAAAGACATGCGCGTTGGGGTCGTCGGCCCCAACGGCAGCGGGAAGACAACGCTGATCCGCGCCCTCATGGGCTTGGAAGAGCGCGCGAAGGGAACGCGCCGCGTTGGCGAAACGACTGAGTTCCTATACATCGACCAGACTCACGAGGAGATGGACCCGGAGAAATCCGTGCTCGACTTCGTGTCCGGTGGCGCGCAACATCTAGACGTGAACGGCCGGCGGATCTATGTCCCAGCCTACCTCGAAAAACTGCTCTTCAACATGGATTCCGTTCGAGCCCCCATGGGCAACCTCTCGGGCGGCGAGCGAAACCGGATTGAACTGGCTAAGAAACTGCTCCGCGGCGGAAACTTCCTCGTTCTCGACGAACCGACCAACGACCTCGACTTGCCGACACTGCGCCTCCTCGAGGAATCGATAGGCACCTTCGACGGCTGCGCGCTCATCGTCAGCCACGACCGTTACTTTCTCAATCGCGTGTGCACGCATATCGTCTCCTTCCAAGACGATGGCGAACTCCTCCTCATCGTGGGCGATTACGACGACTACCTGCGCGTTCGCCGCGTCAGAGACGAAGGCGAATTTGAGAAGGCAGCCACCACGCCACGCGCCGCCGCAACACCCGCGCCGGCGAAGGAATCGGTTCAAAAACTGAGCTATCAAGACAAGCAAGACCTCGCGAACATGGACGCGCTCATCGAGACAGCCGAAAACGAAGTCGGCGAGATCGAGGCTCTCATGAATGAGCCTGACTTATTCGAACTAGACTACGAGCGTGT
>CAYNZS010000018.1:0-5502 GCA_964401695.1 uncultured Nitrospirales bacterium | reverse complement strand
CTTGCCGAATGCGATGCCGCCAAAGCCGAAGTCGCCCGCCTCTACCAGCGCTGGGAAGATCTCGAAACTCGCCGCCTCGACGGAGCGTGACAGCGCCGCTTCTCCTTGTTGGTGCACTCGGCATCGCCCGATCGGCGGCCAAGCCACGGCGCCGAATAAATATCTCGTTACAGTTGTAGTCTAATCGGTTACGCTCGAATCGCGAGCGAGCGAGGCCGCGGCGCGAAAATGCCTTCTCGCCACTGTGTAACCATCCGGAACCTTTCAGGGCACTTAGGGGTTATCAACCTATAGAGAATCGCCATACACGTTGGATGCATTCAGGGAGAGAACGAAATGATCGGGTCGGGGAACTCTCCGGCCACGAAAGAGAATAGAACAGCAATGGTATGCATTCCTTTATATAGCAGTGACGGCCGTTCCCACCGAGCGAATTGTCTTCGCAAGATCAATACAAACCTCTTCGGGGATACCGCCCTCCTCGCCCGGTGAGATAACCAGACTAGTGGGCGAAACCATAGGCAGTCAATTCTTCTGAGAAATCGGAGGGAGCAGGCATAATGGAGACAGCAACGAAGAAGGTCACCGAACGACGTTCTTTCACGAGGCTTCCCTACAAAAAGGAAGCGCATTGTGCATGGGGTCCCTCAGATTCAGGCACAGCCACGCTCGCCAACGTTGGCCGTGGCGGAATGCGTTTTGGTTTGGACCGCTACATCGCTCCGGGGCGCGTCATTGAACTAACGTTTCCGGATATCCGCCGCGCTGGAGAGCCCGTGACTTTGCGGGCGCGTATCGCATGGTCGAAGCCGGCGCCAAAGTCGCCGAACGAATTCCAAACGGGAGCGCACGTGCTGTACGACAGAGCGGGGACCCTCCGCTTGGCATCCGAAGTGTTTTACGCCGCGCTAGAGACGAACCGGGACGCCGCGTACCCCGATTGCTACCAAGACCCGGAAGACCTGCTCGCCAAGATCTCCTGGGCATCATAGGCAACGGCGCGCACTAATACGTGCGGAGCCTTTCTATCTTCGGAGAGTGGCGACTGGAGGCCGCGCCATGACGACATTCACGGTTGGCCAGATTATTCATCATCGGCGCTACGATTACCGGGGCGTCGTGGTAAAGGTGGACCCCCAGTGCCAGGCGGACGATGAGTGGTACTTCTGTAATCGCACACAGCCGAACCGCGGTCAGCCCTGGTATCATGTGTTGGTGGATGGCGGCCGCGAGACCTACGTTGCGCAGGACAGTCTTGAGCCCGATACCGCCGACGGGCCGGTCGTACATCCTTTGGTTTCGCGTCTTTTTCCCACGTTTTTCGAGGGCAGGTACTACACTCAGAACCTAAACTGATCCGGACTCGGATGGCACGAGATCCCACATCACTCTGATACAATGTAATTAGTCATGTTGAAGTGCCTCCACAGATCGAATCCTCCGACCTTCTTTCCTCTCCTTGCAACGGCCATTTTGCTGACCTCTATCCAGGGATTCGCCCAATCGGATGGCCTTGGTGCCGGACCCCGCGTTGGGATGATCTACAAGTTGGAGGTCCGCCACACGGATCCGGAGGCGGTGATGCGGCTAGGCTCGCTCGGATACGACGTGGCGGCGATTGCTCCCAATGGCGCGGCGACGATCTACGCTACATTGGAGGAGTGGGGTGCGCTTGCCGCCGCCGGTTTCGAGGCGCGTACCACGGGGACGCAACCTGCCGGGCCCTCGTACACTTCGGGCGCAAAGGCGTTGGGCGCGTACAGCTCCTACACATCGCTCACAGCCAACCTCGAGGCCTACGCCGCGGCCCACGCGGACATCGCCGCGCTGACGAGCCTAGGCCAATCCGTTCAAGGCAGGGAACTTTGGGCGTTGTTGATAACGGACAACCCCGGCGTGGAAGAGGATGAACCGGAATTCAAGTACATTGCCACGATGCACGGCGACGAGCCCGTGGGCACGGAGATGTGTTTGGAACTGATTGACCGCTTGTTGAATGGGTATGGATCGGATGTGCGGACGACGCTTCTGGTCGATTCGACGGCAATCTGGATCGTGCCCCTGATGAATCCCGATGGCCTTGAGCTTGGCACGCGGAACAACGCAAACACCATAAATCTAAATCGCTCGTTTCCTGAGTATCCCGACGATTATTTTGGCACGATCTACGACGGCGATCCCCTCGGCGATTCAGGGCGCGAGCCCGAGGTGGCGCACGTGATGCGTTGGAACGCGGAGAACAGTTTCGTCCTTTCCGCCAATTTCCATACCGGCGCGCTCCTCGTGAATTACCCCTACGACCATGAGCCGGGAATTGCTTCAGGAGACGACGCGCCCACGCCGGACGATGCCCTCATGCGGGAGTTATCGCTTGCGTACGCCGCCCACAATCCGGACATGTTCGGGAGCCCCACGTTCCCGAACGGGATTAGCAATGGTTCGGATTGGTACGCCATTACCGGCGGTATGCAAGACTGGAATTACCGGTATCTCGGCTGCGTCGATGTTACAATCGAACTCTCCGATGTCAAAATGCCCGAGGAGGGTCTCCTGTCCGATTACTGGTCGGCGAACGAGGAGGCCATGCTGTCGTACATCGAAGCCGTCCACACCGGACTGCGCGGGATCGTCACGGACGCCGCTACAGGCGAGCCGGTCCACGCACGCGTTAACGTCGGAGGAAACCCGCAGCCTGTCTTTTCCGATCCGGATGTGGGAGACTATTACAGGCTGCTTCTGCCCGGCGTATACACGGTCGCTGTCGAAGCGCCGGGGTATCTGCCGCAAACGCTTTCGGGCGTTACCGTCGTCCCGGGCGCCGCGGCTCGGCTGGACGTGGAGTTGTCCGTGCTCGTCATTCCGGCGGTTTCACCGTGGGCCCTGGCCGGTCTGGGTCTTACGATCATTGCTCTTTTCGTCATTCTGGAAGAGCCGTCCACAGCATTTTGGAGATTGCGGCGTTGAAGAAATTCATGATTCCAGTCATCGCTTTTGCCGCCGTCTGGGCAGCTCACGGGCAGGCGCTACACCCGAGCGCCGGACCGAGGCTCGGGACGGTGTATGACGTGGGAATCGCGTTGGACGAACCATCGGAAATCGATGAACTGACGGCCCTCGGTTTCAACCTAAGCGTATACGCCGACGGCGTGGCGACGCTACACGCAACGCCCAATGAAATAGCGGTTCTGAGTCGATTGGGTTACTCCGTCGTTCTCGTCGGCACCGCGGATCGTTCTCCGATAGGAAAGGCGAATCGCAAGGGACTGGGCGCATACAAAGACTACAACGCACTGACGGACATGTTGGAAGCATACGCGTCCGATTTTCCGGCCATTGCGCGCCTGTACACCTTAGGCCAATCGGTTCAGGGGCGGGAATTGTGGGTCATGCGCGTTTCGGATAATCCCGACAACGAAGAGGACGAGCCCGAGTTCAAATACGTCGCCGATATGCATGGAGACGAGACCGTTGGCGGAGAGTTGTGCCTCTATTTCATAGACCTCCTCCTGAAGGAATACGGCGTCAGCCAGCGAATCACCGATCTCGTCGACTCGACCGAAATCTGGATCGTGCCGCGCATGAATCCCGACGGCTTCGAAGCGGTTCGGCGCGAGAATGCGAGCGGGTTCGATCTGAACCGTTCATTCCCTGTATTTCCAGCGGATTTCGATGGAACGCTATTTGATGGAGCGCCCCTCGCGGACGCCAGCCGCCCCGTGGAAACCGCCCATGTCATGCGTTGGACGGTGGACAATAGCTTCGTGCTATCCGCGAACTTTCATGGCGGCGCGCTTCTCGTGAATTACCCCTACGACAACGTGCCGGGCATCGCTTCCGGCTCCAACGCGCCTTCGCCGGATGACGCGTTGTGCCAGGAGCTTTCGCTGCGATACTCGACCGCCAATCCCCCCATGTTCAACAGCGCCGAATTCGCGAGAGGGATCTCGAACGGCTCCGCGTGGTTCTCGATTCTCGGCGGCATGCAGGATTGGAACTATCGTTACGCAGGCTGCTTGGAAGTCACGTTGGAAGTGTCGAATGCGAAAATACCGGTGGAAGCCACTCTGTCCGATTTCTGGGGCGACAACCAGGAGTCCATGTTGGCCTATCTTGAGTCGGTGCACATCGGAGTACGCGGGCTCGTAACCGACCGCAAATCCGGCGAGCCGCTCTGGGCCAAAGTGGCCGTCGAGAGCAACGAACAGCCAGTCTTTTCGGACCCGGATGTCGGCGATTATCACCGCCTACTGCTACCCGGCGCATACAGCCTGACCCTCTCGGCGACCGGCTACATCGCGTGGACCGAAAGCGGGGTAACGGTCGGCGAAGGCGGCGCTACACGCGTCGATGTGGCCTTATCCGACGGCGATATCGATGAGGACGGCCTCGTCGCGGCGACGGACGCGCAACAAGTCGTCAATGCGCTAAACGGAGAAACAGGCGGCTTCAACCGCGACGTGGACGGCGGGGGCGTCGGCGCGACCGACCTGCAGGCGGTGGTCGACGCGGTGCTCGAATTTGATACCGCGCTTGGAAACGGTTGAGCGCCCGTGCATAATGTGCGGCCACGTTGGCTTAAGCAAGATATTCTCTAAATGGAGCGCCTCCAGACCAGCCGTATGAAGATCTATACCTCGCTCAAGTCCATACCGGAACTTGCGGACTTGACACCGCAAGAGCGGATGATTGCATGGCATAACTGCCAAGCGAAGACAAACGCCCATTGGCAGACCTGGGTGGGTTCCTTCGTGGCCTTGCTCGTCGCCGCCGCAGTCGGCACGGGGATTCTCCTCCTCATCATTAAACTAACTCCAAGAGCGCTGGGCGTGCTGCCCACATTCTTCATCGCGGGCTTTGTCGGCGGAGTCATCATCGTGAGCCTCTTCCAGTTCCTCCGGCGCATTGTCGTGTTCGGTCAAGTCGGGCCGTATATCCGCGAATACCTGGACCGGAAACAGGCCGCCGGGGATGCAGCCAATCCACCGGCCGATTGAGCGAGGCGGCGCGAAACACCTACCCCAGCCATTGCGAGAACGGACCCGCTGTGCAGAGAATTGGGATCGCTCAGCCACAAGCCCAAGAGCCTTGAAATCAATCTGTCGATTCAGTACGGTTCTCACACGCATCCTGGAGTTCCCTTCCGGTCCATCCTTTGGTGATTCTACAGCCGCGGAGGGGTGCCCTGGCGCGTCTGTCTTGTGCTATCGCTACTCACGGATTCTGACGAAGGACCCACGATCTATTGCTTGCGATGCGGCCTGGTACACACTATCGAACTGATCGAATCAGGGGGCATGGATATGAAAGTTACAGAACTGAAGACGATGGTTGTCGAGGCCGAGAAGCCCTATATCGGCGGGAAGTACTTCTTGTTCTTGGAGTTGATGACTGACGAAGGGATTACGGGGATCGGCGAGCGGATCGCTGGAAGTTCCTACTCGAATCATCTGAACCCGGATTTCCCATTTGGAAGAGTCATCTTCAGATCCGCCGGCATCGTTT
>CAYNZS010000017.1:0-29282 GCA_964401695.1 uncultured Nitrospirales bacterium | reverse complement strand
GGCTAACAACCATGCGAATAAACAGGCTGCGTAACCGCAAAACTCTAGACTAGCCGTTTCGATTGGCGCATATTGGCTTGCGGATCGAAGCCTCAACACTTCTCTCAGAACTCCGCAACCGGTTCGAGAGTCTATAGGAGTGGCTCCTGCTTTCTTTGCCACTGCGTCCCAGAGCCTAGCGTTGACACTGCTAGTAGTATAGGCTACACTCGATGGGAACGGATTTGGCAAGAGCAGGATGGATTTTCATCAGGGAATCTCATATGAAAACAGTCGCTCGCGCGGAGCGAAAGATGCTCGACGTCGCGGAGGCGAACTCGCCTGGGATTCCTCATGGACGCGAATAATTCCGGTGAAGAAGACGCCGCGTCCGCGGGAACGGACGGCTCCGCCGGCCTGATCTCCGCAACATCTCTCCGGGTCGATTACGAAGGCCTTACGGCTGTCGATGACCTCGACCTCGATGTCGCGGCCGGCCAGATCTATGGGCTTGTGGGTCCAAATGGGGCTGGGAAGACGTCAACGATCAAGGCGCTCGCTGGCGTGCTCGAACCGACGTACGGCGAAATCCGCATCAGTGGCGTCGACATGGAAGTGTCGCCGGAGGAGGGATGGAAGTCGTTGGGATACATGTCCGACTTCCCGCCCGTATACAAGAATCTCACCGTGCGGGAATACCTGGACGTCTTCGCTACGGCCCACCTGGTTCCCCGGCATGAACGCTTGCGCAAAGCGCTCCGCTGGGGCACCGAGATTGGCATGGAGGAAAAGTGGGACACCATGGTCCGGGATCTGTCGCGGGGAATGCGCCAGCGCCTCGTGCTCGCCAAGTCGTTGCTTCACGAACCTTCGGTCTTACTCCTCGATGAACCCGCAAGCGGCATGGACCCCATCGGACGCATTGAGATGCGCAACGTGCTGAAGGAAGCCGCTTCGCAGGGCGCGGCCGTTCTCATATCGAGCCATATTCTGACGGAACTGAGCGACATGTGCAACGCCATCGGCGTGATGGAGAGGGGCCGGATGGTGGTGTCCGGAACGCTCGACGACATTCGGCGTCACGGTGGAATGAAGTCTCAACTCCACGTTCGCGTGGTCGGCGACAGCGAAGTAATTCAAGAAAAGCTCCGTGATCGCCTCGAAGGCTGGCCGCGTCTGGAAGAGCCCGCGCCATCGGCCGATTCTGAATGGGTGGCCGACTTTGCCGGGACTGACGAAGATGCCGCTGCCTTGCTCGAAGATCTGATTTCAGCAGGAATACCTGTGTCCGATTTTCATGTGGAGAAGCAGAGCATCGAGGACATATTCATGAAGATCGGGGCGAGGGATATTTCGTGATGCCGCTGATGTTGAGGGACAACGCGGTTTTTGTGATGAACGTGCGAGAACGCCTGCGGCCCAATACACTGATTCCGGTTGCCATAGCCACCGCGCTTCTTGCTGGGCTGATCGTGCTCTTCTGCTCCCTCGCGGATTTTGACCGGTCCGAGGCGCCGCGTTTATGGTGGGCCTTTTTCGTCATATCCATCGGGCAAGGAATCGTACTCCTCTTGTCCGGATCCGGCTCCGTGGCTATCTCCGCTAGCCGGGAGCGGCAATCGGGAACGCTCGATTCCCACCGGACCTCTCCGACGTCGTCATTCGACATCGGAGTCGGCATGCTCCTTGGGCCACCCGCCCTGGAATGGCTCATTGTTTTGGGTTTGCTGCCCATCGCGGCCGGCCTGGCACTCTATAACGGGACGAGCGCGGGTGTTCTCATTGCCTTCTATGCCTCTCTGTTTCTGTGCGCGATTTTCTTTCACACCGTAACGTTGTTCGGAGTTATGGCGATAGAAAGCCGCCGGCTCGATTTCTATCGCGCCTCATGGCCCTTGGGCCTGGCGTTGTTAACTTGGTTCGCGTCTGGCGTGGGCATGGGTTTCGGAATCTCCGTGCTCGCCAACGGCACCTGCATCTCCGCCTACATGGATTTGCTGGTTGACATCGGATACTCGCGCCCTGCTGAAATCGATGCGAATATCCTTCAATTATTCAACATCTCGATGCCCTGCCTTCTGGTGCAGGCCATCATTCAAGCCCCGCTCGTGGCGCTCCTCTTCGTCGCCGTATTGCGAAGAATTTCGCGTCCAGAGCGCCCCGTATTCTCGAAGAGTCAGTCGCTCGCGCTAGTTGCATATCTCTACTTCCTGTTCATTGGCACAACCATTGTATTCCTCCCAGGTAAAACCCTTGGAGGATACAGAGGCTATCCGGATACTACCATTGGGATTCTCGTCAACTTCATGTACTTTGCCATGTTCGCGGGCATGATATCCGGCGCCGGAACGACGCCCTCTCGACTCATCTATCTGAAGGGATTGCGGCGCGCGAAAAAGGAGGACAATGGAAGACTGTCCTGGTTCGACGATCACGCGTCGAACACGCCGTGGCTGGTATCATTCTGCGTAGCCACATTGGCCGCCTACGCCAGTTTCACTCCCTTCGTTCCCACCGGCCAACACTTGGCGCAAGCGGTGCCGCTCCTGGTGGCCATTGCCTACTCCGTGACCTTTCTCGCCGCGCTCGAGGCGTTTCGGCTGGGACGACATCACGACAAGAAGAACTTCTTCGTGTTGGCCGTCGCGGTGCCCTGGCTTTTCGTCCCCCTTCTTAGCTTTGTCTTCGCGCTCGTCGACGTCTTGGAGGGCATCACTCCCTACCTATCGATCGCCTGTCCGTTCGTCGGAGTTGGGATGACCGCTGGAATGATGAGCGATGCCATGCTTACGTCTCCAGTTTCGGAATACGCCTTCCCTATTTCCGCGACGGTCGTGAATGGCTTGCTGGCAACTATCTTACTCGTTCTGGCGCAACGACAAAGACACCGGTTGGGCGAATTAGAGTAGCCCGGCCCAATGGCCTTGGGCGTTGGGTCAAGAACCACGGGTTATGTCGACACAAATCAAGGGGTCAGCCATGGCCACAGAAGAAACCGGGAAGAAATCTTCACCTTGGCGAATCCTTCTCCCGCCCGTGAAGATCGGCGCGGCGGTCTACGTCGCCCTCGCGCTGCTCCTGTTCGTGTTTCAGAAGAAGCTCATCTTCTTTCCTACGGCCGAAATCGGGATGACGCCCGCATCGAACGATTGGGATTTCGAAGAGTTCACCCTCTCGGTCGACGGCTTCAAAACTTCCGGTTGGTACATCCCCGCGCAAACTGAGACCGGCCGCACCGTCCTCTTTTCCCACGGCAACGCAGGCAATATGGGGGACCGGCTGGAAACGATCCGAGTCTTTCGCGGTCTCGGTTTCAACACCGCAATCTACGACTATGGCAGCTATGGGAATAGCGGCGGCGGCGTATCCGAAGAGCGATGCTACGCTGACGCCCGGGCCGTCTGGAACTATCTAACGCAAGAGCGAGGCATTCCGGCCTCGTCCATCGCGCTATTCGGCCGCTCGCTCGGAGGCGGCGTCACCGCGCAACTCGCCACTGAAGTCGCTGCCGCCGCCGTCATTCTCGAAAGCACATTCTTCTCGATCCCCCGCCTGGCCAAGGAACTCCATCCCGTATTTCCCGCCGGCCTGCTTGTACGGCACAGGTTCGAGAGCGGATCGAAGGTAGCCGATATCGAAGAGCCGATCCTTCACATCCACAGCCCCGACGATGAGCTAATCCCTTACTCCCACGGCCAAGCCCTATTCAGCGCGTCAACGGAGCCGAAAGAGTTCCTGGAACTTCGCGGCGGGCACAACGACGGTTTCTGGATTTCCGGCAAGACCTACACAGATGCCGTAGCCAACTTCCTGTCGAGACATATGAAGCCTTTCCCTCCCCAGTGAGGAAGGCCCTCCTCGATTGCGCGACTGTCGCGGTCGAGCAGCAGGCGCCGAAGTGTGCTGTCGTGGCGCGGCATGGTGGGCCGCATCAATCGAGCACGATGCGAAGGCGTTCCCGGCTGGCCGGGTCCAACGCCGACGGCGTGGGAATAAAGATCAGATCGCCCGCGACCGAGCGGACCAGGAAACCGCCGTTTTCTACTCGGGTCGGCCACTCTTCGCGATGCGTCTGAAACGTTCGGGAGCCTTGCATTGTTTCCACGCGCCAATTGCGGATTTTATACTCTTCGACCAGTCCGTGGATTTCGGTGATCTCAAGCACAAATCGCGCTTCGCGCACGAAGGTGCGAGAAGCTTCTTCCAACGCATCGAGCGACGGGTTGAACGCTATCTCGAGGTCTTCGTCGTCGCGAAGAGAGACGAACCCGTCCGGGTGCGACCACGGGAAACAACAGACCGCTTTCACATGCGCGGAAGACCCGCCCCATCGGGCGATGAATTGGCCGTTCTCTTGACGCTGGACGCGCAGGCAGCTGGGCTCGACCGGAATCGCGTCGGCGTATGGGGGCTCTGCGACGTTGCTATTCATTTTGTTTTATGCCGTGTGGACTTCGTGTAGTTGGCGTTACATATTGACGAGTTGCGCGTACTTGCCATCCGGAATCGTGAGAAGCTCGGCGTGGGTCCCCTGTTCCGAGATCCGGCCATCCTCGATTACGAACAGGCGCGAAGCTTTTCGCAGAGTGGACAGCCGGTGCGCGATAGCGAAAACCGTGCGCTTCTCGATCAGGCGTTGGAGCGCCTCCTGGATCTCATACTCGGTCTCCGTGTCGACGCTGCTCGTCACTTCGTCCAGTATCAGGATTAGCGGGTCGCATAAAACCGCTCGCGCAATGGAAATGCGCTGGCGCTCTCTGCCGGACAACGTGTGGCCGCGCTCTCCCACGACGGTGTCGTAAGCTTGCGGCATCGTGCAGATGAAGTCGTGAGCGTTCGCGGTCTGCGCCGCTTCGATCACCTGCTCCAGCGTCGCCTCCGGCGCTCACGTCGTAGAATCGCGCTATGAGGCTGGTTACCTTCGACTTTCCCGCGCCCGAGGGACCCACCAGCCTGATCATCTCGCCGGCGCGCAGTTCGAACGAGATATCTCGTAGTATCTGGCGCACCCCGTCGTATGCAAACGAAACGTTCTCCAACAGTACATTTCCACGCACCGGATCGCGCTGTTGGACAATCTCGGGCTCCATGTCGAGCAAGTCGAAGACGCGATGGGCCGAACTGGTCGCGCGATTGAGGACCACGGGCATCCGGGAAAGCATGTCGATCGGCTGAAAATATATGCCCATGTACAGCAGAGCCGACACGAACACACCCACGGAGATATCCGGTCCCGTAATGTCAAAACCCAGCACGCGCGGCACGAGCAATACCCATACAAGAAGTATCATCAAGTGGAGGAAAAGCCAGAGCAGGGAGTATAACGAGGTGAAGTTCCGGTGCACCGACAGGAATTCCGACGTGACTCGCGTGTTCTGTTTGCCGAACCGGCCTTCTTCACTCTCTTCCTGGTTGAACGCCTTCACGAACCGCACACCGGGCACCGTGTCGGCCAGGATTGCCGTCAAGCCCGACCACTTGCGCCAGCATCTCAGGAAGACCCCGTGGATTCGGCGTCCGAACCAGCGCAGCGCCCAGAAGACGAGAGGCAATGGCAGCAGCATCAGCAGGCCCAGCCGCCAGTCAGTCAACAAGAGCACGACCCCCAAGCCCATGAGCATGGCTAGCTCGGTTATGCAGTCTATAGCGCCGTAGGCCAGGAACTCCCAGAGGCGATCCGTGTCCGAGCTGATCCGGGCGATAATGCTGCCTGTCTGTTTGCTTGAGTAGTAATTCAGGCTCAGTTTCTGGAGATGAGCGTAGGCTCCGTTGCGCATATCCCGCACGATATACTCGTCCATAAATGTCATCGTGCGGAGCCGAACCCAGACGAAGAACTGGCGGGCCAGGTAGACCATCGCGATAATCGAGATGATCAGCACGGCAGGCCACACCGCGTCCGACTTGTCCAACGCGCCCGACTCGACCGGCGTGAAGACAGCGTCGATGGCATACTCGGTCAACTTGGGTGGGACAAGCGTCAGCAACGTCATCATCATCGCCGAAAACAAGTCCAAGGCCGCCATGCCCTTGTACGGGAGCATGTAGCTAAGCAGGCGCCAGATGAACGACATTCGATCCGAAACGACCGACGCCTGGGCCTTTTTCATCGTGTCAGCCACCGACTCGGCGTAGAGAGAATCCGCCTTCTCCACTTCGACGCTGCGGCCCTCAAGGCGCTGCTCGATAATGAACCGGATGTTCTCCATCGCGAGGCGTTGGCGGTGGGTATAGCGCACCAGTTCCAGAGCGCGACCGCCGCATTATATCGTCAAGCGCTGCTCAAGACGGCAAACTTCACCCCACCTAAACTCCATTATGTATACCGAGCCCGTCGAAAGATCCGGAGATTCGAGAAGGAATAATGGTTTTTGCCAATGCGCTCGAGCAGAGTTGGCAGGGTTACTTCGACCGCCAACCTTTTCGAGTGAGTTTACTTTTCTCGTAGCGTTCCTTATAATTAGAGTTGCTAATCATTAGGGACACTAACGTCCACATAGGAAGGGTCTTCATTTTGGATGCCCCTATTCTGGAGCAAGCGAGAAATCTGTACAAGACGATACGGGCCCTGCGCAAACGGGTGCTTCTAAGGAACGCGTCGGACAACGCTTCCTTTGGCGGTCTCGCGAGAGAACTCACGCTGACGCAACTGACGACTCTTCTCGTGATTCGGGATCGCGGTGAAATGACGGTCAAGGAATTTGCCGAGGCCACGAGTGTGTCGGCCCCTTCGGCATCCGCCATGGCCGATCGGCTGGTCGAGCTGCGCATGGTCTCACGGGAAGGGAGTAAGGCGGATCGACGGGCGGTGTTGCTGTCGGTTACTTCTGAAGGGGAGCGCGCCGTTGGCGAGATGGAATCTCAGATCCACCAATCCATCGTCGAAATTCTGGACAAGATTGGGGTGGAATCGGCGGCCCAGTGGTGCGAGGTTTTTGGAAAAGTCCAGGAGGTGTTGGACGAGGAAGAGCGTGAACGATGCGAGCCGGGTCGCTCGTAGAAACGGAGTGACGCGGTATGAATAGGCGCTTTTGGGCGGCCATCGCGACGCGGGTCATCGTCTGCGTGGCAGTATTGGCGGTGGGTGTGGCGATCATGCTGGCGCTCGCCAATATGCGCGAGGCCCCGGCGCAGGCAAAGACGCGCGAGCGCGCGTTGCGCGTTCAGGTTCAGGAAGTGGCGTTCAACGACGTTTCGGCGATCATCACGAGTTGGGGTGAAGTGCGCGCGAGGGATGTGGTCACGATTGCCCCCGAGATTCCCGGCCGCGTCGTCTCCATCCATCCGCGGTTGGAGGTAGGCGAAGTCATTCCGGCGCGCGAGGTGCTTTTCGTTATCGATCAGCGGGATTATAGAGCTCGCCTGGATGAGGCGAACGCGGCGGTTCGGCTCTGGGAAAATACGGTGAAGCGGCTCAAGCGTCAACTCGATATCGATCGGGGTCGCCTTAAGACCCTTGAGCGCAGCAAACGCCTGGCCGCCGGGGAGTATGAACGTTTAAGGAAACTCCTTGAGAGCGACAGCGTGGGCACGCAGTCTTCGGTTGACCAGGCGGAGCGGGCGGCGAACGCCGCGGCGGACGCGGCGGACCTGCTGGCGCAGGCTGTTGACCTTTATCCCATTCGCATTGAGGAAGCGGAGAGCAGCGTTTCTTCGATGCGCGCGATGGCTGGCCTGGCCGAGGCCAATTTCGAACGCACGAAAGTACGCGCGCCATTCGATGCGCGCGTGAAGAGTGTGGCGCTCGAGGCGGGTCAATACGTCCAACCCGGCAATAATATTTTGACGCTTGCCAACGATGCGATTCTTGAAATATCGGTGCCGCTGGATAGCCGCGAGGCGCGAAACTGGCTCCGTTTTGGAGGCGCGAAGAACGCGGGGCAGCACAAGCGCAATGGGTGGTTCGGCGAGTTGAAGCAGGTCGCGGCGGACATCTACTGGACTGAGGACGAGGACCGCAGCCGTTGGTCCGGAACGTTGCACCGGGTCGAGAAGTTCGATCAGCAGACTCGGACGCTTACCGTGGCCGTGCGCGTGGAGGGCGCGCAGGCGGGCGCAGATCTCGAAAGGAGCCTGCCTCTCGTCGAAGGCATGTTTTGCAGAGTCGATATCGCTGGGAGGACCGCGCGGCGCGTGGTGCGTGTTCCCGCCGAGTCGGTGGGGTTCGAGAGGGATGCCTCGGGCTACCGCAGCGTGTATGCGGCCGTGCCTATCGAGGGGACGGATGAGTTGCGCCTGAAGACTTTGCGGGTGCGCGAGTCCCACGTCGATGGGGAGTATGTGTTCATCTCCGAGGGCCTCGATGAAGGCGACCTCGTCATCGTTACGCGATTGGTGAACCCGCTCGAAAACACGCTCCTGGACACTCGCGGCTCCGGGGAAGGCGTCGAGCCGTGAAACGCTTCATCTCGACGATGATCCGGAATACCGTATTTGTAAACGTTGCGATCATCGTCATCATGCTGTCGGGGCTTATCACCTCAAGGCTCATGGTCCGCGAAGAATTTCCGGAGATTGCGGTGAACTCGCTGCAAGTCTTTATAGCCTATCCTGGCGCTGACCCCGCGGAGACCGAAGAAGGTGTCTCGCGGAAGATCGAGGAGGCCATCGACGGCATCGGAGGCATCGAACGCTACACGACGGTGTCGTCGGAAGGCGCCGCCACCGCTATTATTGAAGTGGTGGAAGGCTTCGATATCGACAAACTCTACACGGATGTCCGCAACGCGGTGGATTCCATTTCTAGCTTTCCCAGGGACGCTGAAAAGCCGGTTATTTCGAAACTTTTGATCAAGAATCAAGTGATTATGATTTCGCTGTGGGGCGCTCAAACGGAGAGGGTCCTCAAGGAATTTGCCGAGACGGTCAAGGACGAGGTGCAAGCCCTTGCCAGCGTCTCGCAGGTTTCCGTGTTTGGCACGCGCGACTATGAAATGGCGATAGAGGTTTCCGAAGAACGCTTGCGCGAGTACGGACTTTCCTTCGCCGATGTGGCCGGCGCTGTCCGCCGCGGCAGCCTCAATCTCGGCGGCGGTCAGCTTCGGACACGAGGCGAGGAAATCCGGCTGCGCACGGTGGGCCGGAAATACTCGGGAGAAGATTTCGCTTCGATTGTTGTATTGGCGCGTCCGAACGGCGAAATCATCACCTTGGACCGGATCGCGTCTATCCGAGACGGGTTCATGGAAGACTCGATGATTTCGACTTTCAACGGGGAGCCTTCCGTCACGATCGCGGTGTTCAAGACGACGTCGGAAGACGCGGTCGCCATCGCGAAGGAAGTGCGGGGCTATGTGTCCCAAAAGCAATCCGAGTTGCCTGTGGGGCTGAATGCCGCTTTGTGGAGCGACCGGTCGCTCGTTATCGAAGGCCGCATTGCCATGTTGCTGCGCAATGGCTTCATCGGATTGTGCATCGTGTTCTTTTCGCTGTGGCTCTTCCTCGATTTGCGGCTGAGTTTCTGGGTGACGATGGGCATTCCTATCTCGCTGTCGGGCGGGTTGCTCATCATGTGGTTCTTGGGATTGACGTTGAACGAGTTATCCTTGTTCGGGCTGCTGATGGTGCTTGGAATTGTGGTGGATGACGCCATCATCGTGGGCGAGTCCATATACGTCCAACGCAAGAGCGGAGAGCCGCCCCTTTTGGCGGCTACCAGCGGCGTCATGGAGGTGGGCCTGCCGGTACTCGCGGCGGTCAGCACCACTATCATCGCCTTCATTCCCCTCTTGTTTATCGATGGGATCATGGGCCGATTCATCAAGATCGTTCCCGTAGCCGTAATCGCCTCGCTGACGATGTCGCTTATCGAGAGCCTGTTCCTGTTGCCTGCCCACCTGAATAACTTGCCTGGCGCGAGTGCGGCGACGGAAAATCGAAGCGCTCCTCAACGGGCCCGATTGCACATATCCCAAGGTCTCGAATGGTTTGTCGGGCATGTGTACGTTCCCTTCATGGCCCAAGCGCTCCACTTTCGTTACGTGACCTTCTGCGCTTCAATCCTGGTCTTTCTCGCCACGTTGGGGCTTGTCTTTGGCGGTCACGTCAAGTTCGTTCTCTTTCCCCAATCGGACGGGGCCGACCTGGTCGCGAACATTGAATTTCCACGGGGAACCCCAGGCGGCGTTACCCACGCGGCCATCCTCGATACCGAGGATGCTTTCAAGCGCGTCATCGCGCGCCTGCCTGAGAAGAATGGCGTTTCCGTCGTTAGGAACACCCAAACGATCACGGGGCAAAGCGGCGCCGGCGACTTCGAGCGGACCCGCGGCAATCACGTGGGCCATGTGCGGGCCGAACTGGTGAAGTCGGGCGAACGCTTGGTGAGCGCTCAAGATATCCTTATAGCGTGGGAGGAGGAAATGGGGACGATTCCCGGAGCGCTTGCGCAATCGTTCACGACCCAGGAAATGGGCCCGCCGGGCGCCCCCATTCAAGTCGCTCTTCGTAGCGAAGACTTGAATACGTTGCTTGCCGCGTCCGAAGTCGTAAAGGCGAAGCTGCGCACGTATGACGGGGTCTACCAAGTTTCTGACACGTTTCGGCCCGGCAAGAATGAGCTGCAAATCGACGTGAAGCCGGAAGCGCGCACTTTGGGGCTTACGCTGGATGACCTCGCGCGCCAGGTGTACGCGGGGTATTTCGGAGAAGAGGCCCTTCGCATCCAGCGCGGCCGCGACGACATCCGTGTGCGGGTTCGCTATACCGAAGATCAGCGTGGGACGCTCGCCGATCTGGAGCAGATGCGCATCCGAACGCCGCAAGGCCACGAAGTGCCTTTTTTCTCGGTGGCCGACGTCAAGTTCGCCGGAGGTTTTTCGAGCATCAGCCGCGTAAACGGCATCAAGAGCATTTCGGTCATGGCGGAGAACGATCCGCGCGAAGCCAGCGCCGACGAGATCATCTCCGATTTGTCCGTCACGACGATGTCCGGTCTGGACCGTGAGTATCCGGACCTGCTTTGGGCTTTCGAAGGCGCGCAGAAGGACAGCCGCGACGCGTTTTCGGGCCTCATGATCAGTTTTCCCTTTGCGCTTATCGGCATCTTTGTCGTCGTCGCTACGATTTTTCGATCGTACATTCAGCCCATGATTATCATGGCCACCGTGCCCCTCGGAATCATTGGCGCGGTCTGGGGGCATTGGGCTATGGGGATCGATCTCGCCATGTTCAGCGTCTTCGGCATGGTCGCGCTCACCGGAGTGGTGGTCAACGACGCCATCGTCCTCATCGAGGCGGTCAACCGCAACCTGGCCAGCGGGAGAGAAGTCTTCGACGCGATAGAACGCGGCGGCGCGCGGCGGTTCCGCGCGATCTTACTGACGACGATTAGCACGGTGGGAGGATTGCTCCCGCTGATTATCGAAACGGACGCGGGGGCCGTGCGCGTCACTCCCATGGCGTTGTCTATCGCGTCGGGTGTTTTGTTCGCTACCTTGTTGACGTTGATCTATGTGCCCTGCCTCCTGGCGATCTTGAACGATTTTCGGCGTCTCGCTCATTTTGGTGTTCGGAATCGCTGGCCCTCGCGTGAAGAAGTAGAGCCGGCGCGTCTGCGAAACATCGATATTCTTGCCGAGGAAGAGTCCGCCGCGGACGGAACCTCGGTCGGCGGACCGATTGCGGCTAAGTAGCAGGGCGGAGCGAGGAAATGTTTTACCGTGTGGCGAGGTGTTGGATACTAGAATCGAGGGATGAACTATGTTCTTGCCTACATTCGAAACCCCCTTTCGCCGCCTCGCGTTCGCGGCTTTGTGGGTGAGCGCTCTCGCGTCCGCGCAACAGGTGGACAGCGTCGGCGCCGCCCTTCCTAGCGTGCTCGATCTCGAGTCGGCGCAGCGCGTGGCGCTCAGCGAGAACCCGTCGCTGATGGCCGTTGGAGCGCGTGTGGAACAAGCCCTGGAACGGATTAAACAGGCCCGCTCCGCGTACTATCCTGCGTTGGATGCCTCGTACACCGCGTCGGTCACAGAGTTATCGGACAGGGCGATTGACGAGACGACGAATGCCGCGCGCGCGTCTGCCCTCGCGCAAATACCTTCAATCCTCGCCCAGCTTCCGGGTGCCTTTCCACTGTCCACGCTGTTCAGTGGCGTGGGCATCGTGTCGAGCGTTCAAAGCGTGGGCGACGGAATCGACGATACTGTCGAGTCGTACGGCGCGAGCCTTTCGGCTACCTGGCTCATCTTCGACGGGTTCGGGCGGAAGTTCTCGGTTGCCGCCGCGCGGTTTGGCGCGAAGGAAACAGAAGCCGGACTGGCCGAAGCTCGACGCTTGCTCCTCGCGGGCGTGGCACGGGCGTTTTACGGCGTCCAGTTGGCGCGGGAGAATATCGCGATCGCCGAGGCGGACCTGGATTTCAACAAGAGACAACTCTCCGAGGCCGAAGCCCGGCAGCGTGTCGGAACAGGCGCGCTTAGCGATGTGCTGAACTTTCAGGTGCGCGTGAAATCGGCGGAATCGGCGCTCCTAGAAGCGGAGCGAAGCTACGCGGTAACTCTTATCTCCCTCGCCGAATTAATGGGGCTTTCTGGCGCGGCGTTCCCGGCGGACACGGTCATCGTGAGATTGCGCGAGGAGGCTGCCGGCGATATGGCTCTACCCGAATTGGGGCCCCTCCTCGAATACGCCGACGCGCACCGTCCCGATCTGGCGCAATCGAGGTCGGCCGTTAGCCGTTTCGAAAGCATGGTCGAAATTCAGAAATCCGCTCTGTGGCCAAGCGTAAGCGCGTTCGCATCGCAGGACGGGGTCCGTTCGCGCAATGGCTATTTCGATTCGGACGACTTCGCCTCAACCGTCGGCGTTTCTGTCCAGTACAACCTCTATTCGGGCGGGAGGCGGCGCGCGGTCATCAACGAAGCTAAGGCCTTTCACACTGAAGCGAAATACTCCGAACACAACACCAAGCTGTTGGTCGCGGCGGATGTACGGGAGGCGATGGACAATCTATCGACCGCACAGAAGGAACTCGTACTTCAACGCGATACGACAGACTTGGTAGATCGGAATCGAAGCCTTGTCGAGCGCGGGTATAATGCGGGGCAAGAATCCCTGGTCAGGTTGAACGAGGCGCAACGCGACCTTATCGCGCAACAGAGCCGGCTGGCCTTGGCGCGGGTGGCGTTGTATTTCCAGTGGCACGATTTGTGCACGGCGACGGCGGAAACACTTGCGCCGTATGAGTCAGGTCCCGCTACGCGTTGAACTCGTTGTTGCCCGCGAATGCGCTGGCCCGTGTGGTGCGAGCAGCTTTGGCGGAACTGGATTTCGCGGCGTTTGACTAGGCGTATGGGAATGATGCGATAGGGCGACCCACTGTGGGTCCGCGCTGTTTGGCGGGGGTTTGGATAACGGCGCTGTTGCGGGGCGTTACCTCGTCGGTGATGGTCGCGCGGCTGTGCGAGGAGGATATTGAGTTTCGCTGGTTGCTGGGCAATGCGCCAAGAGCACGTTGTGCGATTTTCGCGAGCGCCATGTAGAGGCGGTTGAGCCGCTTGTGGTGTGCCGGACCGAAGAGGGCCTGTATCCCGTAACTTCGACGGAGCCGATCGAAAGGGCAATAGCCTCCGCGCTGTGGCCACCCAGTTTCCTGTTGTTGGTGGGAGACGACGAGGCTGGCAAGGAGGCTGAGCCCTGGTACTTGGCGGCCCAGCGCAGACCTCCCTATCGGTGGCGAAGGGAACAGGCGGAGCTGTTTGCGTCGGACGCGGTCTGGGGCTACCTCGACAACGATGGGATTCCGGACATCCCCGTGGGGCGCATTTCCGCACGAACCCGCGACGAGGCCGATGTTATAGTGGTCAAGATACTCGCCTTCGAGCGCGGAGATGCCACGGTAGATGACTTGCGGTTGCCCGTGTGGGCCGGGGCCGCGGGATACGGCGAGGTAATCGACCGTGTGGCGAGCGGGATTCTGATGGACGCGTCGAGACGAATGCGGCCGACTGGATCGAGCCTTGGCTAATCTCTGCCGACCGATACCATGCACTGTGCGGTTGGCCGCCCAATCAGGCCGCTATGTTCAGCCAACAGATACGGCAGAGCGGAGCGATCGCGGCGCTCATGGGACATGCCAAGGAGGAGTATTTCTTTGCTATGCCCCACGAGGCCGGGCCGTAGGATACACGGCTGAGTATGCGCGCAACTTTTTGACAGGCGCTTCGCCGACTCCGCCGTTGGTAATCTTCGCGTGCCTTTCCGCCAGCTTTGCCGGGGTGTCGGCCCTGTTTTGCGGAGTCCCTTATCTCGACACCCGGAGGCCCCGTGGCGGCCATAGCGGCGACAACGGAGTCGCGCACCCGCTGACCAATTACTTCTCAGCGGTGGCGCTGCTGCAAGGACTTTCGGGGGAAGAGAAACGGATCGGGTCAATCTTGCTGGAAGCGCACCGCCGCGCGAGCACGGCTCGAAACGCCATTGTCGAAATCGCGCTCAGAGACGTTGAAGGCAAACGCGAGGATCGGATCGATCTTCCGGAACTCAAATGCGACCAAGTGTTGATGTACGCCCTGCTCGGCGATCCGGCGACGCAGCTCAAACTCCCGGATACCCTCGAAGCGAGTGTCGAACGCACGGTATCGGGCTGGAGCTGGAAGGCCGTTCGCCCACCCGGCGCGACGGCGCTCGAAGCCGGGCTGCGACCCGAACAGTCGCGCGCGCCATTGGCCATTGGCCACTTCCGGCGACTTGGGAGAGCAGGAATCAATGGACGCTTTCGACGCAGCCAACACGTACTATGCCTTTGACCCAGTTCCATCACCCGCCGTGGGTGAGCCTTGGGAAGGAACGGTAAACCGGTGTGGCCGACTCCGCCTTGTAGCGACGGGTCCCAACGTGTTCAGCGCCGCCGTTTTTGACCTGGGAAAGGACGTAGAGAAATGAGAACCGCGAAGCTCGACACCTCAGGTGCTTCCAATCTTCATCGTCTCTTGTTTGGGCTTGTACAGAGCTTCGCAGTTGGTTTAATTGTAGTACGGAACCGTCGAGAGGGCCTCTTCTTTTTGCCGGTCCAAGACGCCACCGACAAGAGTCTCCCAACTGTTAAGGACGCATCTTCTTGCAGCTTCCTGTAAGACCTTATTCCTGCATGCTTTATCTAATTTCATGTCAATCCCGTGGCACGGGCATCCTGCCCGTGTTTCATGGTCTGGAAGCCCATGCCACGTTGCTCCGCGTTCTTATTCCAATTTTCAGCGAGGCGGGTTCTGACTCGCAATGACAAACAGGGCTTGTGTTCGACTCTTGTCGGTAGCGTCATCCCAGTCGGAAGGGGTGGATATCAAGAGAGAGGATTGTCGACAATATTCCCTACTTGTGTTGAAAGTGGACGAATAGCCGGCCGAAATTCTTACTGTTTTTTTCGATCCGGTGGTATTGCTGTTTGATGTGGGGTTGTTAGAGGAAGCGGAGCACTTTCTTCTTGAGTTGTCCGCTCCCTTTTCCCGGAATAATCTCGACGGTTTTGATCCGCTCCGCGACGGCTTCTTCGATTACGCGATTCAGTTTTTGTCGATTGAGTGGCCTTTGGAGAAGAACGGGTGAAGGTCGAGCGTGATCTTAGCCATGGGTGGGCATTCCGAATCCCGCCGAGTACCACAACGAGCTCGGGCCCAGCAGCGCTTCGACGTTTTCGACGAGTTTTTGAGAGGGCTGCACACGGCACACGCCCGTCGCGTGGATGACGACCTCGGCATTCATCTCGCTGGCACAATGGAGAAACACGTCGCAGTCGCCTGGCTTGGCCCCGAGCAACTCGGCGAGTTGCTCCAGCGCGCCTTCGCCGTTGGAATTCCCCTTCACGCGAATGTGGACCGCCCGGGTGAGCCGTTTCTCGGCGTCTTCTATGGGCATGATTTCCTCACCAATCAATCCCGGCTCATCGTTTCGATAGTTGATCTTGGCGCGCACCATGACAACCGTGTCGGGTTGGAGCAGCAACTGATGGGCTTCGTAGGCCTCCGTGAACACGGTGATCTCGCACGGCCCTTTCAGCGTGTCCACCGTCACGAAGGCCATCTTCTTGCCCTTCGGGGTGACGTGGATCTTGGCGGTCGTGACGATCCCGCCGAACAGGGCCGTCGAGCCATCGTCCCAGGTCTCAAGATCTTCGAGCCCGAACGTGGAGAAGCGATCCAGCGTATCCATGTGCTTCGTGAGAGGGTGACTACTGATGAACAGGCCGATCATCTCCTTTTCGTGCGTGAGCGTTTCGGCTTCGGTCCATTCCTCGACCTTCGGAGGCGGCTGCGCGAGGGAGGCCTCGTCATCGGCCCCCATGAGATCCATCAGCGATGTTTGCCCCGCGTCACGATCTTTTTGACTTGCCTGCGCTTCGCTCAGCGCGGTATCTACAGAGGCATCCACTTGCGCCCGACTCCATCCCGTGCTCTCGAGCGCGCCGGCTTTGTTCAGGCTTTCGATAAGCCTTCGGTTGACCAAACGCCCTCCCACGCGCCGGCAGAGGTCGTACACATCACTGTAGGGTCCGGCCGCCTCACGTTCCGACACGATGGATTCGGCCGGGCCGTCGCCAACATTCTTTACCGCGACCAGCCCAAACACGATATCCCCATCGGACACGGTAAAACGCAACTCGCTTCGGTTGATGTCGGGCGGATGGACTTCGATTCCAATGCGCCGGCATTCCTCGACGTAGATGGCGACCTTGTCCAAGTTTCCCGATTCGCTGGTGAGGAGCGCGGCCATGAATTCGGCGGGATAGTTGGCTTTGAGGTAGGCGGTCTGGTAGGCGACGAAGGCGTAGGCCATGCTGTGCGACTTGTTGAATCCATAGCCTGCGAAGGTCTCGATCATATCGAAGAGCTTGCCGGCGAGTTCCGCATCGATGTTGTTTTCCGCGCAGCCCGCTGCGAACTTGTCGCGCTGCTCGGCCATGAGCTCGGCCTTTTTCTTGCCCATTGCGCGGCGGAGAATATCGGCCTGGCCCAGCGAGAATCCCGCGAGCGCCTGCACGATTTGCATCACTTGTTCCTGATACACGGCGATCCCGTATGTTTCGGAGAGGATCGGCTCCAGCAACAGATGGTCGTATTTGATGTTGTCCTGGTTGTACTTATTCTCGATATAGGTATCGATAAACTGCATGGGGCCGGGGCGAAATAGCGCCACGAGCGCGCATACTTCCTCGAGGCTTTGAAGCCCGATCCGCTTGGCCAAGTCGCGCATGCCCGAGCTTTCGAGTTGGAAGATGCCCGTCGTCTTGCCGGAGCGCAGCAACTCGTAGGTCTTCGCGTCATCGGGTTCGAGATTGTCGATATCGATGTCAATATTTTGGGTCTGCTTAATTAAGCGGACTGCGTCGTGAACCACCGTCAAGGTGCGAAGGCCGAGGAAGTCCATTTTAAGCAGGCCGACTTCTTCGAGGCACTTCATCTCGACTTGGGTGGCGACCGCTGTGTTTTCGCCTGCCGCTTTGAATAGGGCTACGTGATCGGTCAGCGCGTGGTCGCAGATCACGACACCGGCAGCGTGCGTCCCGCAGTTGCGGATTGTACCTTCGAGGCGCTGCGCGATATCCCACAGTCTTCCCACCTGCTCATCCGAATCGACAAGGGCCTTTAGTTCTTCTTCGTGTTGGTAGGCCTTGTCCAGCGTCATCTTTAGCTCCGCTGGGATCAGCTTGGCAATGCGATCCACATCGCCGTAGCTCATTCCCAACACGCGGCCCACATCGCGCACGACGGCTTTGGCAAGCATCCGGCCAAAAGTGATGATCTGGCAGACGTTGTCCTCGCCGTACTTCTCGTGTGCGTAGGCGATCATTTTTTCGCGGCGTTCGTAGCAGAAGTCGATATCGAAATCGGGCATCGACACACGCTCGGGATTGAGAAAGCGTTCGAAGAGAAGGCCGTAGCGCATCGGGTCGATATTCGTAATCATCAGCGCGTAGGCCACGATGCTGCCCGCGCCCGAACCGCGGCCGGGTCCAACAGGAATCTCCTGCTCTCGCGCGTAGTTGATCAGGTCCCAGGTCACGAGGAAATAATCGACAAATCCCATTTGCTCGATAACACCTAGCTCAAAATCGGCGCGCTCGGGATACTCCTTGGGCGGTGTTTCGCCATACCGCTCCTTCATTCCCTCGGCCACGAGTTGGCGGAGGTACTCTTCTTGAGAGATGCCTTCCGGCGGGGTATATTGTGGAATGAGATGCTCGTGAAGGGGCAATTCCAGGTTGCAGCGCTCGGCGATCTTCTCCGTGTTCGCCACGGCGTCCGGCCATTCGCTGAACATATCCCGCATCTCGTCGGGGCTCTTGAAATAGACCTCCTCCGTGGAAAAGCGGAAGCGGTTTGGGTCGTCGAGCGTCGTCCCCGTTTGGATGCAGAGCAGCGCTTCATGCGGTTTCGCGTCCGCGCGCTCGATATAGTGGCAATCGTTCGTCGCTATCTTCATCAGGCCGTGATCTTCGGCGAGTTGGGCGAGCAACGGGTTCACCTTCTTTTGCTTGGGCATCCCATGGTCCATCAGCTCGATGAGAAAGTTGTCCCGCCCATAGATCTGAACGAACTTCTTGACCGCGTCGTTCGCCGCGTCCATATCGTTTTCCATGAGGCGCCGCGGAACCTCGCCTGCCAGGCACGAACTCGTCGCTATCAGCCCGCCGCTATACTTGGCCAGCAGTTCGTCATCCACGCGCGGCTTGTAGTGGAAGCCTTCGAGATAACCGAGCGAACTGAGTTTGCACAGGTTGTGGTAGCCCTCTTCGTTCTGGCAGAGAAGCAGCATGTGATAGTAGTTGCCGCCCCGTGCGGAGCGGTCGTCCCGCGTGGTTCGGGCCACATACATCTCCGAGCCGACGATCGGTTTGACGCCGGCCTTCTTGGCGGCCTGATAGAACTCGACCGCGCCGAATAGAACGCCATGGTCGGTTATGGCGCACGAAGACATGCCGAATTCTTTGCACTTATCGAGGAGTTCGTGAATTTTGCACACGCCATCGAGCACACTGTACTCGGTGTGGCAATGGAGGTGGGTGAAACCGGCGTTCATCGAGTTTTCTCCAGCACTCATCGAGCTCTCTCCAGCAGTAGTCCCAGGGCCTTGCCGGCGGTCTGTTCCTTAATCTCTTCGCGCGTTCCCGCGAATTCGCATCGCTCTCCGTACACGCCGTCCGCGTCGCACACGGCCATGTACACGAGCCCCACTGGCTTTTCATCCGTGCCGCCGCCCGGTCCGGCAATCCCGGTGACGGCGACGGCTAGATCGGTGCCGAAGTTCTCTCGGACGCCTTGCGCCATCTGTGCAGCTACTTCTTCGCTGACGGCTCCGCATTCGAGGAGTGCGTTCTCGTTGACGCGGAGCAATCCTGATTTCGCCTCGTTGCTATACGAAACGATGCCACCGAGAAAATATCCCGACGAACCAGCGACATTGGTGATTCGGTGAGCGATCAGCCCGCCCGAACAGGATTCCGCCGTGGCAACCGTCAGGCCGTTTTTCGTCAAGACCGCGCCAAGCGCCACCTCAATCTTGTCCCTTTTTTCGTTCATAATACCCCCAAGTCCAATCCGTAGCGCGGCTACCCTACCTGATGAATCCGCGATTGGCAAGGGGGTTGTTTCGCGTCTCTTTTATTTGCCGCGTAACCTGTTAACTGTCTATAGTATACGCGTAGGAGGCGAACAGCATGGTCCGGGGTCTTTCATGTTTGGCGCGAATTCTTCCTCCGCTACTGCTGTGCCCGGTCGTTTTCGGGCATACGATTCGCCGGCCAGGTACACCGATTCCGATTTCGGATACTTGGTCCGCCGGTATGCTCGCCAGTACGGGCTCCGCGATTCCTTGGTCTACGCGGTCATCGAGGCCGAAAGCGCCGGCCGCCCTGACGCCGTATCCCGTGTCGGTGTGCGCGGTCTCATGCAACTGATGCCGTGGATGGCCGCCGAAATGGGCGTGACCACTCCCTTCGATCCCGCGCAGAATATCGCGGGGGGCACACAGTATCTCGCGGGTCTTCTCAAGGCCTTCAACAATAACCTGACGCTGGCCCTTGCTGCGTACAACGCCGGCCCTGCGACCGTGCGGAAATACGGCGGTGTCCCTCCCTTCCCGGAAACCGAGGCCTACGTGAAGATGGTCATTCAGTTGGCGAGGGAGATCGAACGGGGGGCCACATCCGTGAGGTTCGAGAAGGGCCAGAGCCGTCCGTCCATCAGTTTTCTCCCCCGAAAGTCCAGCCCCATTGTAGTGATATTCAAGAGCGGATCGACGCAGCCTGCGGACAAAGTAACCCACGAGGACGGCTACTACTTGATTGAGTTTCGGGGGCGGATATACCGCATCTCCGGGGACCTCGCGGACAAGGTTGTGTGAGTTTCGAGGCTTGCTCGATAGCGGTCTGAAACGGCCTATGGCGCGGCGTTGTTGAATTCACCGAAACGCCCGACTAGAATCGTTGTATGTTATCCGCGACAACCGCGGCCGGGCGCAGGTGGCAGATCTCCGATTGGAAGTCGTGATGGGGTCAAACGATTCGCTGTTCCGCCTGCCTTGCCACACTAAATGGTTCGCTTCTGTGAGGCCGGACCCTTAAGTCGGAAAGGAGAACGCGCAGTGTACTTTGAACAGGTTGGACAAGATAACACTGAGAAGTGTTTGCAGATAGCCGTGGATGAAGCTCAAAAACGGGGCATAAGGCACCTGGTTGTTGCCTCTACTGTTGGCAGCACCGGACTTCAAGCGGCTCAGATGACAATAGATTCGGATATCCAGGTGATAGCCGTCGCCCACAGTTCCGGTCACGCCGGCGATTCAGACAATCCGGGCAAGCAACTGATGCCCGACGATACCCGGAAAGAGATCGAGGATCTCGGCGGGATCGTTTTTATTGGGACCGATGTTTTGACTGGATTCCCGATTGGCATTCGAGCCAGAGGGGGATACTCCGAGCAGTCTCTGATTGCTGATGCGTTGCGCATGTTTGGGCAAGGAATGAAGGTTTGCGTGGAAATCGTGGCCATGGCTACGGACGCGAATCTGATACCTGTTGACGATGTGATTTCAGTTGCCGGGACGGGGCGAGGAGCGGATACGGCCGCGGTGATAGGCGCTAACTCGACGAATCGCTTTTTCGATATAAAGGTCCGGGAAATCTTGGCCAAGCCGAAGAACTTCTAGGCTGAGTATCCAGCAGGTCAGCGCAGCCGCGGCCTTCACTTCGTTCAGGATGACGTGAAGGGAGTTGGCTTTCGCGAAGGGATAATGGCCGCCAATTGCGAATCAGTCCACCAGCAGAGAGTACATCCTCGTTCCGAAGGCCTTCGGAACGAGGTTACGAGACGAATCGGCGAAGGGAGCATTGCAATGGCGGTAGTCACGGAAAGCATACAAGACAAGGCGCAGGCGAATTTGGACGAAGTCTTCTCCATGAAGCCGACGGCCAGAGTTGAAGCGCTGCGGAAGGCCTACTTGAACGCCGAGGCTACCGCCTCGATTGACCGGTCGCGTATTGAGACCCGGGTGTTGAGGGAGACAGAAGGCGAGCCGATGATCGCGCGCAGGGCAAAGGTCTTTGCCGCGATCGTCCGGGAGATGCCGGCTGAGATCTACGCCGATGAGCTGCTTGCCTGTTACCCACACGCCAAGCCGCGCTCGATGAGCGTTAGCCCGCGCCCGGCTCTGGAGGCAAGCCTGGAACCGCGAGTGAAGCCCGGTGGCCTTCGGGCGGGCCTTGGTTACGATGCCTACGAACTCAACGATGAAGACAAAAGAGAGATGAAGGAGGAGCTTCTTCCATTCTGGAAGGGCAACGGCAAATACGAGAATACCATCGGGGGTCGCAACTACCAGCAAATCCCCCCGGAGCTCAAAGACCTCATCTTCACCGATCCGGAGGCCTTTCCACCAAGACCGACAATGCTCTTCTCATTGTTTAGCGTCTATACCAATGGCTTTCACTACGGACACAACGTCGTCGACTACGACAGAGTGCTCAAGAAGGGATTTCTGGGAATCAAGAAGGATGCCGAGGAACGGCTGGCCAGGATTGACGCGGCCGAACCCGAGGAAGCGGCGAAGATTCTCTTTCTTTGCAGTGTGATGGTGGCCATGGAGGCCGCCGCCGAGATTGGGAAGCGCTTTGCGGCCCGGGCCAGGGAGCTGGTCGACACGGAGGAAGACGCAAGACGCAAGGCAGAGTTGTTGCGCATCGCCGAGGTGTGTGATTGGGTACCGGCGAACCCACCAAGGAATTTTTATGAAGCATTGCAGTCGTACTACTTTGTCTGGTTGCTGACCCTTTGGGAGCAAACTGACACCGGCGGGCAGAGCGTAGGCCGCATCGATCAATATCTCTATCCGTATTATCTTGAGGATATACAGAATGGACGAATTACGAAAGAGGAAGCGCAGGAGCTGATCGACTGCTATCTCATTAAGCTCAATCACCAGCCCACGGTAGTCGGTTGCACCGTGGGAGGTGTCAAGGCCGACGGAAGCGACGCGGCCAACGAGTTGTCGTGCATGGTTCTTGAGGGGATGATGCACACGAGGTTGAGACAACCCACGATCAGTGTGCAAGTTCATAACAGAATGTCGGACGAGCTCTTGATTAAGGCGTGTGAGTTGTGCTCGATTGGGACCGGTCACCCGCAGTTTCTCAATACCGACGTTTCCGTGTCCCAGCTTCTCGCGCGGGGGAACACGGGTGGGCCGCCGGTGACGCTGGCGGATGCCAGGTCTGGCGCCCCTATCGGGTGCAGCGAGGTCGGGATTCCCGGCAAGGAGGCCGGGTATCTTCACACGAGCAATTCGACTAACCTTGCGTCCTACGTGGAATTGGTGTTGACCAACGGGGTGAGTCGGCGCGATAACAGAACAGTAGGTGTCGAGACGGGCGATCCTAGGCAGTTCGAGTCGTTTGAGGAGGTGCAGGAAGCCTTCCGCAAACAACTCGCCTGGGTGACGAAACAATGCCAGATCTCGGGGAATATCAACGAACGCAGCGTACTCGATTTGTTCCCGACCACGTATGAATCCGCCCTTATCGAGGGCTGTATAGAAAAGGGGATGAGCAGAGAAGAGGGTGGCGCCCATTACAATTTCAACACAGGCTCCTACACGACCGGCGCAACGGATGCGGGCGACTCTTTGGCCGCTATCAAGAGGCTTGTGTTCGACGATAAGACGATCACCATGGATCAGTTGTGCGATGCCCTGGAAGATGACTTCGAGGGCCATGAAGACATCCTCCAGATGTGCCTGGACGCGCCGAAGTTCGGAAACGATGACGATTATGCCGATGAACAAGTGTCTTGGGTGCATCATGTGTGGGTATCCGAGTGCACAAAGATAAAGAATTCGCGGGGCGGTTCATGTTCTCCTGGCGGATCTCCCATGATGCTCTATGCGTCGCTCGGCAGAGCTGTCGGCGCGCTTCCCTCAGGAAGATTGGCCGGGAAACCGCTGGCCGATGGACATTCGCCCAGCCCAGGCAACGATCGAAATGGCCCGACGGCCGTCTTGAACTCCGTGAGCAAGGTCGACAACGTCGAGATAACCGGAGGGATCATACTCAACATGCGAATGGACCCATCGGCATTTAAGGATGGGAACATGGCGAGGCTGGCCAACCTAGTCCGGGCTTTTGTCGATCAGAAGATATACCACATGCAGATTAACATCGTGTCTTCAGACACACTTCGAGCCGCCCAAGAGGAGCCCGATAAGCACCAAGACTTGATGGTGAAGGTAGCCGGGTACAATGCCTTCTTCACGCATCTGAACAAGACTCTTCAGAACAGTATCATCGCCAGGACAGAGCACGGGCTGTAGCGAGGCGGCCGGCAATCAACAAGGCCCTCGTAAGAGACGCCACGGTATGCGCGACACGGAAAAAATTGGAATTCTGCTGGTCAACACGGGCTCTCCTGAAGCGCCGGAAATCGTCGAGACCAGGGCGTATCTGCGTCAGTTCCTGTCCGACCCCAGGGTGATCGACATCGCGCCGTGGAAGCGTTGGCTTCTCCTCAATCTTGTTATACTACCGTTTAGGCCGAGACGTTCAGCCCGTGCCTATCGTCGCATTTGGATGGAGGGCGGGTCGCCTCTGCTGGTGAACAGCCGGGCTTTTCGCGAGGCGCTGGCGCCGCATTTGCCCGAGGCCGAGATTGAGATCGCCATGGCCTGCGGCAATCCTTCGCTGTTCGCGTCCATGAATTCGCTGATCGAAAAGGGGGCCGAACGAATCGTGGCGGTTCCGATGTTTCCGCAGTACGCTTCGGCCACATACGGATCGGTCCTCGAAGCTGTGTACGGGACGGCCGGCAAGATGAAGAATGTCCCGGCGATAACGGTTCTGCCTCCTTTCTACAACGACGCGGGATTTCTCGACGCGTGGGCGGAGACCGCGCGGCCGCAGCTCGACGCGTTTGAGCCGGATCACATCCTGTTCAGTTTTCACGGGCTCCCCGAGCGCCAGATTCGAGATTGCGACCCGACGGACTCCCATTGCTTAGCGTCGGACGACTGCTGCGAGCGATATACGGAGGCCAACCCGCATTGTTATCGCGCCCATTGCTTGCAGACCGTCGGGGGGATTGTGGAACGCCTCGGCCTCGCGGAGGACACCTACACGGTCGTGTTCCAATCGAGGCTTGGACGCGGGCGGTGGCTTGCCCCGGCCACGGACAAGATGCTCGTAATCAAGGCGAAAGAGGGCGTCAAGCGGCTGGCCGTCATGTCACCGGCCTTCGTTGCGGATTGCTTGGAAACGCTGGAAGAGCTTGGGATGAGGGGAAAGGAATCCTTCCAGAACAGCGGCGGCGAGGAATTGCTCCTCGTATCCAGCCTGAACGCCCATCCGTCATGGGTCAAAGCGTTTGCCACTCTAGTTCGACCGCTCTAACCCGGATATCTCACAGCTTTTTTGAATGGCCCGAAGGCTTGCGTATATCATGGAGGAGCGTCGGTGATCCTTCTTTCGCAATGGGTGTTCCGGCAATGAGGAGCGGCGCGTCTCGGCCCGATTCGAAGGGGCGTCGACCCTGTCTACCTATGGAGAAGTATCATGAAGAACAATGCTCAACCCATCCCCGTGACGGAGCTGCCTGCCAAGGCTCAGAATGTCGATGGCATCTTTCAGTTTCTTTTCAATCTGTTTGACTTGCTCACGGTCATCGTGAATTTCTTCGATGCGCTGCGCAATTTGTTGACCGGAGAAGACGGGGGGTCTTGACCCGCGCAGGAGAGGTTTTCCTCGATCGCCCGAGCGCCATTGCGCTGACAGATCGAATTTCGGCATGCGGCCAGAGTTTTCTTGAAGGGAGACCGGGCGGCGAAGGGCGGAGTTGCCCGTATGTGTAAGCGCGCGCCTATCCTTGAAGATTCATAATCGCTGAGCCGTGGGGGTTGATGGTGGGGGCTGGCTTCGGGGCTCTTCGACGGCCACTTTGGCGAACACTTCTTCCCAGGTGTCGCGAATCGAAGTCATAAGTTCGGCGCAGGCATCGATGGGTTCGGTGTCCTTGTGGATGTTCACATCGACCAAGAGATGCTGGAAGTACTCGTAGATCCGGTCTAGATTCGCTGCCACGTCGCCAGCCTTCATGTTCAACGCTGCGCGCAATTCGCCGATAATCTTCTGAGCGCGGATGAGGCTGTTGTGGACCAATTCGTTGTTGTGGCTATCCATGATGTGGCGCTTCGCCTCTTCGGCGCGCTGGATCGCTCCGTTGAACAGCATGACGATGGGCTTGCCTTGTGAGGCCGTCTCGACGCCTGCTTGTTCGTATGCCTGGTTGGGTTCGGCGTGAGGTGACATGATGGCTCCTTTTGTCTTCGGTTCTTAGAATACAATATTTCTTGCTCCGGTTTGCGGTAGCGAGAGAAGAAATCGGGTTAGAAACCGCCAACCCCCCCGAGCGACATTCCCTGTTGCTGGAAGCTGGCCGACAATTGCTCGAGCCGTGTGAATTGGCCTCGCAGCCGGTTTTCGCGCTGGACCAAGCAGTCTTCTATGCGGGCGATTCGGTCGTTCATCAATCTGATTTGCCTGTCGATACTGCCGTTCGGCTCGGATCGGTTGCTCAGTATGCCGTCGAAGCCGGCGATGGGATACAAGAAATTGAATAGATAATCCGCGATTCTATCGTCGGAGTCATTGGTGAAGAGCCCCTCGACACTGGCGGGATCGTCCCGTAGCGCTTCGAGAAATACTTCCTCGTCCAGCTCGAACTGAGTTCCCGCGCTCGCGTCGAAGGCGTCGCTTGTGGTGATCCCAATATTGACGAGATTCGTGAGTGCGCCCCCTCCGACCACCGACTCAAATAGAGCGGATTGCAGAGTGATTTCGATGCTTTGGATCGAGCCATCTCCGCGCAACGCGCCATCGTCGCGGGTAAGTGTGCGCAATTTGGTCAGCGTTTCGTTGTACTTGTCAAGAAACCCGCGGATGTCCGCTACGATTGCCGTGCCGACGGAGACCAATGAGAGGGTTACATCGTTGATCGCCGTCGTGACGGTATTCGAATTGGTTGTCTGCGTCGCTCCACCGTCAACGCTGAACTCGGCATCCGTTCTAACCGCCTGCGTGGCGGCGGTGAGATTTGTCACGTCGATAATATTGCTCGTACCGGCGGCGAAACTAACGGTGCGGCTGCCTTCGGTATCGGATACGACGCGAATGGTGTCCGTCGCCGTGTCCGGGTCAGCGGTGACTTTTGCGTCCGAGGGATTTATGTTGTCGAGCACGTCGTTGATTGTTTCCGTCGTGGGATCGACTACGATAGAGACTCCGTTTATGACGATCGTGCCGGACGTTACCGCCCCGCCCGCGAAGCTTATCGTATCTAATACATCGACTCCGCTGACGGCGCCTAGATTGTGCGAGCTGACGACTTCGGTCGAACCGGAGCCATTTGTGTACTGCGTCGCGCCATCGAGGTTGAAGACGTCGAGCAGATTGCTATCGTCATCCGCCGCGCCAAAGTTGATAATGCTGGTGCCGCTGGCCGTGGTGTTTTCGATAGTAAGCGTGTCCGACGCGGCGCTGTGCGTTGCGGTGACGCCTGCCTCGCTGCCGTTGATGTCGGCGACAATGTCGTCGAGCGAGTCTACGGCCGGATCCACGGTGAACTGTACGCCGTTGATTGAAAACGTGCCCGCATCGATGGTCGTGGCAATCCCACTGGAATTGAGTACGGCAGCGGGATCGATGGCCGCGCCCAGGACCGCACTGCTCGTAGCGACCGTGGCGGTGGCCAAGGTTATCACTTCCATTTCGAACGCGCCCGTTGAGGGATTGCTGCCGGAGGTCTGGACGGTGAGGATGTCTTCGTCGGTCGAATTGGCCGAAGAGCGTCCCGAATTGAATGTCTTGGGCTTGAGTCCGTAGGCTCTGAAGCGTCGAACGGAGGTCGTTTATGCCCTCCTTCGTCTCTTCTAGGATCTTGATTTGCCCTTCAATTCGAACGATAGGCTGCCGCTCAAGCTGCATCAATTGGCGGATGAGGCTTCCGCTATCGATACCGGTAATCAGCCCACCCGCTGAGAATCAACCGTCCATAGAATGAGTCCTCCAGTCACACGAATCCGGCGCGCAACACGCGCAACCTGTTGAGGTTAAGGCGGTTGCGAATAAGCCATCGTGCGACCGTTATACACCTCTTTCGTATCTATCGGCAGGAAACAGCTAGGGCTTTAGCGATTTTGGCTGAAAGGCGGCGGTCTGGCGCATGAAATGCGCGCTTATCAACCGGACACAGCTGCGGGGAAGCCCGAATTGGGCCTCGCCGCGGCGCGTATTTGATTGACTGTGAGTCTTCCGCCTATTTGACGAGGCTAGATAGGCCGAGAATCGGCATGAACAGGGCGATAACGATGCCGCCGACCACGATGCCCATCATCATGATCAGAAGGGGCTCGATGAGGCTAGTCAGGCCGTCCACAGTCGCTCTAACTTCGCTATCGTAGGAATCGGAGATCTTCTCCAGCATGACTTCCAACGCGCCGGTCTTCTCCCCAACGCCGATCATTCGGGTTACCATCGTTGGGAATTCGCCGCTCCGCGCTAGCGGCTCGGCGAGAGTTTCACCGTTGCGCACACTGTCCGCCGACTCGCGAACGGCTTTGGCGAATACTTCGTTACCGGCGGTCCGCTCCACGATTTCCATCGCCTGGAGGATGGCCACGCCGCTTCGCGTGAGTGTGGAGAGTGTGCGGGTGAAACGGCTGACGGCTACTTTGCGCTGCAGCGCTCCGAAGACGGGCAGTTTGAGTTTTAGTTTGTCCAGATTATAGCGTCCCGTTTCCGTCTGTCCGTAGGCTCGAACAATCAACACGACGGCTATGACGGCAAGGAGTACAAGGCCTGCTTTCCAGGTCCACATGACCTCGCTGATTCCGATCAAGATCTTCGTCGGCGCGGGGAGTTCGCCACCTAATTCTTCGAAGATATTGGCAAATTGGGGCACCACAAACATGATGAGTCCGCCGGCCATAAGCAGAATCATGGAGAACGCGACGACGGGGTACGTCATCGCCGACTTGATCCGGCGCATCAACTCCGCCGTGGCTTCCATGTAATCGGCTAACTGCAGCATCACCCCGTCGAGGTCGCCGCCGGCCTCGCCCGCGCGCACCATACTTACATATAGGTCGGGGAAAGCCTTGGGATACTTTCGCAGCGCCTCGGAGAAGGTTTCGCCTCCCTCGACATCTTGCCCGATCCCTTGGATGACGGCGAAGAAATTCGCGTCATCGGTTTGCTCGGCCAAGATATCCAAACTTTGGAGGAGCGGGAGGCCCGCGTTGATCATCGTCGCGGCCTGCCGGGTGAAGATGAGCAATTCGGCCTGCTTGACGCGCTTCTGCCCCATCTTTCCGCCGCCGCCTTTTTTTTCTTCCTTGATGGTGCTGGCGTTCGCGACCAAACCACGGGATTGGAGCATTTGGACGACCGCCTGGCGGTTATCCGCCGTCAGCGTTCCCTTCTGGGTCTTACCGTCGCGGCTCCGGGCCGTGTAGGCAAAAGTTGGCATCGTTTCTCTCCTCCTGAATGAGTAGCCGCCGCAGGTAGTATAAGGTCTCCGGTTCCGATTGACAAGAATAAGTGGGTAAGGGCCTCCCCTTTTCTTGTTGGTGATTCCCGAGCGATTGTGGAAAAAAGAAAGGACATCGCAGCGTGTTTTCGGTATCTTGGTTTTGGCGAACTAAGAACCGGAAGGAAACCGCTACGATGCCCTACACCCATCTTACACCAACCGAACGGGGCCAACTCCACGCGCTATGCAAAGAGGGGAAATCTCAAACCTACATGGCGGACTGCCTGGGGCGCCACCGCT